>JBPCQO010000194.1:0-7780 GCA_050998035.1 Gemmatimonadaceae bacterium
TTGGCATGGGACGATTTGCTGTTGTGCTCATGATGGCTGCTCCTGTGGAGAGAAGACGACGGTTCGGAAGGACGAGGAATGTCGAACCATTGTCGAAGTATTTGTCCAGGCTACCTCCACGACTGTACGTTGACAATACATGGACAATACTGATCCGTCGGTAGAGCATCCCGGGACTATTCCCGAGCACGGCATTGCGGTGGTCGAGCACCGGACGGGTATATCGCAGCATTTGCTGCGGGCTTGGGAACGGCGCTACGGGGTAGTCACGCCCGGGCGCACTGAAGCGGGCCAGCGGCTTTACTCGGACGAGGACATCGAGCGGCTCCGACTCGTCCGGATTGTCACCGCGGCAGGGCGGCGCGTTGGGCAGGTCACATCACTCTCTCTGACCGACCTGCGGGAGCTCGCTCGGCGCGACGCGAGCGAATCCATTCCGGCAGAGCGACCGGAGTGGCCCGCACGCGGTCGCGGTGCTGCGCGCACCGATGTGGCCGATCCAACCGAGTTGACCGCCGCGGAGGAGCACTTGCACGCATGCGCCGAGGCCGTGGAGCGCCTGGATGGTGGCGCGACTTACACGTTGCTGATGCGTGCCGCGGTCGCGCTGAACCCGCGCGGGTTCATCGACGGTGTCGCGGTCCCGCTGCTTCGTCGGGTTGGCGACGACTGGGAGAACGGCACACTGCCGCCGACGCACGAGCACGTGCTGTCCGTGGCGCTTCGGCGCGTGCTCTCGTGGCTCGTTGAAGTCCTTCCAGCGCCGGCCGGAGCGCCACTTGTAATGTTCGCGACGCTGCCCGACCAACGCCACGAATTCGGTGCGATGTTGGCCGCGGCCGTGGCAGCCTCCAAGCAATGGCGTGTCTCGTATCTTGGCGCTGATCTTCCGGTCAACGACATCGCACATGCGGCGCTGCTGGCGCGTGCAGATGTTGTCGCCGTGAGCGTGCTCGGACCGATCGATTTAAGGGTGCTCCGCCGAGAAGTCGGGGAACTCCGAGCTGCACTCCCCGCATCCGTTTCACTGATCGCTGGCGGTGAAACGGCTACGGCGCACGCCCGCGCGCTTCGGTCGAGCGGCGCAACGGTGTTGCCCGATCTGGGTGCCTGGGACGCGTGGCTTGAGACGATCGCCGCGGAGCGATTGTGAATGACACCTATGCAGCCGCCATCAGCACCTATTGACATAGGGGTATGGGGTATGTTACTATACCGGTACAGGGTATTCGGCACACCGCCCTGACACAGTCCCTTACCGAGAGATATCCCATGGAACGGCTGACACTGAACATTACTGGCATGAGCTGCGGACATTGCGTCGCAAGAGTAACGAAGGCCCTCAAGAGTGTTGATGGCGTTGAGGTCGAGGACGTGAAGATCGGGTCGGCAACCGTATCGTACGATCCGGGCGCGACGTCGACCGCTCAGATAGAACAGGCGGTCGAGGGTGCAGGCTACGGCGCGCAGCCTGCGGGCCAGGCTGCGTAGCCCAGGAGGCCAGCCGTGAATGTGACGGATTGGCTGGTCATCACCGGCGGCGCCGCGGTGATCGCGTGGGTGAACTGGTACTTCTTTCTCGCCCAGCGCTCGGCGGCGACCGCATTCGCGGCTACGGCTGCAACGCCCGACACTGGTGAAACAAACAGTACGCCCGAGGTCACTATCACGGTGAAGGGCGGGTATGACCCTGCCGTTATTCGCGTCAAGGCGGGGCAGTCAGTTCGGCTGGTCTTCGATCGGCAGGAGACCTCGGGCTGCTCGGAGGAGGTCGTCTTTCCCGATTTTGGTGTCAAGAAATTCCTGCCGGCGTTCCATGAAACGACAGTTGAAGTGACGCCGCCCACGCCTGGCAGATATGGATTTACGTGCGGCATGGGCATGCTGCACGGATCACTCATCGCTGAATAGCGGAGATAGTAGCATGACAGCGGCGACCATAGTACGCACGGCTGATAAGACGGATAACCACGAGGAACACAAGAGCTTTCACGGAACAACGGAACAGATCCGGATTCCGGTGAGCGGGATGACGTGCGCCGCCTGTCAGTCACATGTCCAGAAGACATTGCAAAAACAACCGGGTGTGCTGGACGCGTCCGTCAATCTGATGATGAAGAACGCGTCTGTCACCTTCGATCCGACCGTGGCAACGCCGAACAGTCTGGTCGAAGCAATCCGGGAAACTGGCTACGGTGCGGAGCTCGCGTCGCCGGATCAGACTGCGTTCGAGGAACAGGAAGCGCGGGATCGCGCACAGACGGAGGAGTTCAGGGAGCTCCGGCTCAAGGCGATAGTGAGCGGCGTGATCGCGGTGCTGGCCATGATCTTCTCGATGCCGTTGATGGCATCCAATGCACATGCGGTCACAGGTTCAGTTTCAGGACCGACTGCTGATCCATTCATGCGCTGGGTGATGACGTCGCCACGCCAGCGCTCAGGGTGATCACACCATGGGCGTATCAGGTCGACCCACGCGTACTGTCGTACACGCTCCTCGTCGTTACCATCGGCGTGATGAGTTGGGCCGGCCGCCACTTCTACGTGCGTGCCTGGGCCAGCTTCCGTCACCACTCGGCGGACATGAACACGCTCGTCGCGGTGGGGACGGGAGCGGCGTTCATCTATTCGGTGATCGCGACACTGGTTCCCGGCTTCTTTCTCGCCCACGGCGTTGCGCCCGACGTGTATTACGAAGCGGTCGTATTCATCATCGCCCTGATCCTTACGGGGAACGCCTTCGAGGCGCGAGCCAAGGGGCGGACGTCCGCTGCACTTCGCTCGTTGGTTAACCTTCAGCCGAAAACCGCGCGGGTAGTTCAACAGGAGCGGAACGAAACTGTCGAGGTGGACGTTCCCGTTGAATCCGTGGCGCGCGGCGACACCATTGTCGTCCGGCCAGGGGAGCGCGTCCCTGTAGACGGCGAGATAGTCTCTGGTCAGAGCGCGGTGGACGAGTCGATGCTGACGGGTGAATCACTTCCGGTCAAGAAGGGTGCTGGTGATCGCGTGATCGGTGGCACCATCAACAAGACCGGGAGCTTCCGCTACACCGCGACGACGCTCGGGAGCGATAGCGTCCTGGCGCAGATCGTGAAGCTGATGCGTGACGCGCAGGGATCGCGCGCTCCCATTCAGCGCCTGGCCGATCAGGTGAGCGGAATTTTCGTCCCGGTGGTAATCTCACTCGCTGTCATCACGTTCGTTGCATGGTTCGTCTCTGTGGATGTGACGGGCGGGACCGCTCCGATGGTGCGCGCATTCGCGGCCGCTGTCGCAGTCCTCATCATCGCCTGCCCGTGTGCCATGGGGCTCGCCGTGCCGACAGCTGTAATGGTTGCCACGGGTAAGGGCGCGGAGCTCGGCATACTCATCAAGGGTGGCGAAGCACTCCAGCGCGCTGGCGACATTACAACAGTTGTTCTCGACAAGACCGGCACGGTTACAGAAGGCAAACCAACAGTGACCGATCTCATCCTGGCGGCCGGTACCACGCGCTCCAGCGACGATGTGTTGCGTCTTGTCGCGTCACTGGAAACCTCATCGGAGCATCCGTTGGCGGATGCGATTGTACGGTACGCAAGGGAGCACAATCTCGCACTCTCCACTGCGCAAGAGTTCGATGCGGTTACAGGTCGCGGCGCAATCGGTATTGTTGACGGTGCAGCGTTGGTGGTGGGGAATGCTGCGATCATGAGCGACTACGCGATGAAGATCGGGCCGTTGGAAACAGATGCCGACGCGTTGGCCGCCAGTGGCCGCACGCCGATGTACGTCGCGATCGACGGTGTATTCACCGGTCTGATCGCGGTCGCCGATCCCATCAAGGAGACATCGCGCGAGGCAATCGCGCGCATGCGCCGGATGGGATTGGAGGTTGTGATGCTCACCGGTGACAACGAGCGCACCGCGCGGGCAATAGCGAAGGAGGCCGGGATCGATCGGGTCGTCGCGGGCGTGCTCCCCGACGGTAAGGTGGCCGAGGTGAAGCGGCTACAAACAGGGGGGAACGTAGTCGCGATGGTGGGCGACGGCGTCAACGACGCGCCGGCCCTGGCACAGGCCGACGTAGGGATGGCGATCGGCACCGGTACTGACGTCGCGGTTGAAGCTGGCGACGTGGTGCTCATGCGCGGCGATTTGCGCAGCGCAGTACAGGCGATCGAGCTGTCACGGCGGACCATGCGGACGATGAAGCAGAATCTCTTCTGGGCCTTTGCATACAACGTGGTTGGTATCCCGATCGCGGCGGGCGCACTGTATCCAGCGCTGGGAATTCTTCTGAGCCCGATCCTGGCCAGTGCCGCGATGGCCTTCAGCTCGGTGAGCGTTGTGACCAACAGCCTCCGGCTTCGCGGCGCGCGAATCGCGTAACCCGAATCACGAGAATGGCGAGCACAAAGGTGAACACTAAAGCGAATACTAAAGTGACTGATAAAACCCGCGGTCCTGACTCTATCGACCACATTTCCCATGCGGGGTGTGCGTGTGGCATGGGCCGGGAGGATGGTGGCCGTGACGGTATCGAAGGCCGCAAGGCTGTTGGAGTTGATCCCGACATCAAGGACCGGAACCTCAAGCGGCTACGCCGCATCGAGGGTCAGATCCGCGGTTTACAGAAGATGGTCGAGGAGGATCGGTATTGCGCCGACATCATGACGCAGATATCCTCCGCGCACGAGGCGCTCCGTGCGGTGGGCCGCGAGCTGATGCGTAATCACCTCAAGCACTGTGCGACGTCAGCGATCAAGGCGGGCGCAGACGAAGCGAGCGCGATGTACGACGAGCTGGTGGACATGATGTACAAGCACAGCCGCTAGTGGAGCGCCACGGTAGTGGTGCGGTGAATGCAGCATGTCCGCCGCCATGCTCCCATCCTCTCACGATTGGGAACCCCGGCAATCTCGGGCGATGCCAGTGACGATAAAGTTGTTACCGCAAGCGGCCGCGCACTATGTTTGGTCTTCTAATCCGCCGAGCCAGCCACACGATCAGGACCGGAACTACGACCCACTGTGCGAGTGGTGCGACACCGAGGCCAAAATCTGAGACATCCCTGGGCCGTACTCCCAGCGGTGCAAGACCGAGATATTGAAGAACTCCACAATTGCGGTGATGACGATACCGATCACCAGGTAGAGTCCGATCTGGCGCACGGCAACCGAACGGTATTGTGGTCGTGATTGGGATGATTGCAACCACAATGATCGCAACGGAAATGCCCAGAAGCGGTCCTTGAACAGAGCGGCGACAATCGCGTATGCGACAAGCGTGATGGCAACGTCGCCAGCACTGGCAACTGTGCAGAGTCGAGTAGCATCGTACCACGGTCGCTGGAGCATACCGGCGTAGAGCGGTGATTGCCCCATTTCCCAGATCCAATGCAGCGGAAACGCTAATACCGCGAGCGTCAACCATGGTTGTGCATGACGGCCTACTGAGCGGTCCAGGTGTGCTCCTTTGGTATTCTTCCAGCGAGTAGTGCAAGTCGGGCGAGTAGCTGCAAGAGTGTGAGTGATCTATAAGGGAAGCAAGGCCTTTCGACTGGCCGCTCCTTCCCACTGGAACTTCCTACCCCAAGTCGATACTATCAGAGGCCATGGTCATAGCTTCCAGACGCCGTTCCACACGGCTCTCCTCTTTAGTCGCCACGCTGTTGTCCGGTGTGATGGCCCTCCAGCTCATGCTGGCGGGGAGCGGAATGCTGTGCGTCATGCGGCAGCCCGATGGTGTACCGGCTATGCCATCAATGCAGCCGGCACATCGCGTGACCCCCAGGCTTTCTCAGCCCGCTCAACTCGCGGTCGCCGGCCAAGTCGCGCGCAGCGGGGTACCGGGGGATCAGCCATGTGACGGTCAGCGTGTGCCTCCGCAGTGTGTGACGATGACAGCGTGCGCACCAAGCGCGCTTCCGGCAGTGATCGCAGTCGCGCTAGTAGCACCTCGGGTACCGCCGCGCGTGGTTTCCGCGCCGGTTGCCACTCCTCGTTCGCAGACGTCAGCACCCGAGCTCCCGCCTCCGCGGGCGTAGTCCAGCCTACACCTCGGCTACACCAGTAGCCGTTCACAGGCCGTTCGGCCGCATCCGCTTGGGTACTACATACCTCGGGTGCGCCAAACAGGATCGTGCATGCAGAGCCGTCACATACGTCGGCCTGACCGCCGTCCCGGACTTCACCCGAAGATTTCATGTATCTCGTACCTCACGGGCAAAATTTGCAGCGGCAGCAGCATGCGGCGCCGCTCGCATTTCACGCTGAATTCTGCGTAGGAATATTTGCTGCCGCTACGACGCTAGTGATCGCCGCGCTCATAGTGACGCCACGTGTCGTTCAAGGACAGAGCACCGCAGCGCGGGTGCCTCCGTCTCGCTCTCATCGCACACTATCGGCCTCGGCGCTCCCCATTGGCGGCCCGAATGACGCGCTACAGAATGACGGGCTACGGAACACACGCCTGGACACGCTCGCGAATGGGGCTACGCTCGACTCGCTGATTGCACTCGCGCGTGCGTCGAACCCTTCGGTACGGGCCGCAGCAGCACGCGTAGCAGCAGCGCATGCTGCGATTGGACCGGCGGGGGCGAGGCCCGACCCAATGCTCATGGCTGGGGTGCTGGACTTTCCGTATGGCAAGCCGGGCTTCTCCGACAACTTCACGATGAACATGCTGCGCGTGACGCAGACAGTCCCGTATCCCGGGAAACTGTCACTGGCTACGCACGTCGCGGAGGAAATGGAAGCCGCAGCAAGTTCGACGCTCGCGCAGAAACAACTGGACGTCGAGCGAGATGTCCGGGACGCGTACTACGAACTCGCGTTCGTACGACGCGCGAGCGAGATCGTGCGACACAATGCGGACGTACTCGGGAGTCTCGCTCGGATCACCGAAGCACAGTACGGTGTGGGCAACAGCGCACAGTCCGATGTGCTCCGCGCTCGGGTAGAGATCGCTCATCTGGGAGATGAGGCAGCTGGACTCGCCGCTCAGGAGCGCGCAGCGCTCGCCCGGCTCAACGCGGTGCTCAACCGGCCGAGTGCCACGCCCGTCGCGACGGCCGTAATCCCGCAGGCGATCGCGCGCCTTGCTGTGGCCGACTCTGGCCCACATGTACACTTCACGTCGGCTGCACTGGGTGCTGCCGCGTCAGATTCGCCACTCCTGAGCGTGGACTCGCTCGAAGCGCTCGCAATCGCGCACAGCCCGATGCTGCGTGCGCATGAGGCACGCATAACCGCGCAGGATCGACGGCTCGAGCTTGCGCGGAAGGCGCACCTCCCCGACTTCGACATCACGCTTGAGTACGACGAGCGCCCGCAGTTCCGGGATTACGTCTCGTTCTTCGTCTCGGTGCCACTCCGGTTGCAGCGCAAACGGAAGCAGGATCAAGAGGTAGTTGGTGCGCACGCTGAGCTCGATGCACTGCAGGCCGAGCATATGTCTGACATCGACACCATCAGGCAGGAAGTGGCAACGCGCGTGAGTGACGTTGAGCGCGAGCGCACTCGCCTCGCGCTCTCGATCAAGGCGATTCTGCCGCAAGCGCATGCGACGCTCGAATCGGCGACCGCTAGCTATCAGGTGGGGCGCGT
Source organism: Gemmatimonadaceae bacterium (assembly GCA_050998035.1). Lineage (GTDB taxonomy): Bacteria > Gemmatimonadota > Gemmatimonadetes > Gemmatimonadales > Gemmatimonadaceae > Fen-1247. The sequence goes on from JBPCQO010000194.1 coordinate 7,593, forward strand.
GGACTTTACGTCGCTCGTGGATGCGCAGGCGGCAGTGTTCAACTACGAGACCGCATACTGGCGGTCGCTTACTGATTTCGCCAAGGCTCTGGCGGAGTTGCAGCGCGTTGTTGGCGCGGATGTGCTCCGATGAAAGCGTTAAACAGCCATCAAGGAACTGACCGGATGACACAAAATACGAAGCGTGT
>JBPCQO010000088.1:0-6787 GCA_050998035.1 Gemmatimonadaceae bacterium
GTCAGATCCTTCACACGTACTTAGGAACCGGCGGCCAAACCGATTCTGAAACGCTCCTCGCTGCCGTTCGCGAAAGATGCCCCGAACGGCTTGGTGACGCGCGGATAACGTGCTCACGGCACCTTGAGCGGCACGGACATCGGGCGTTGGCAGTCGAGCTCCTGCTAGGCGCGGACGACGACCTACCTTCCGACTCAAGCGGAGCAGCTGCGGCACTCCAGCTTATTGAGCGAGGTGTGCTCGCGCGCGATCCTAGTATGTCGGACGCGGCTATTACAAGATATGTCGGGCGCGTAGCGGCGACGTTGGCTCGGCATCCTACACACGAGCTCACCCGTGGGCGGCTGATGCGTTTGATCGCGTTGGAAGTACTCGGTGGTCGAGGCCTCGCGATTATTGCTGCCGTCGTTGTCGCGCTCGCTGGCCGCCCCGTGCCGATTGACGAGGGCCCTTCTCTGCGCCGACGCGCAACAGCGTGCGACGACGAGCAGTTGCGGGAACTCCTTCGGCGGGGATTCGACTGGGTACGCGAAGAGCGAATTGTGACGCTCGGCCGCCACGTGTTCCCCGCGAGCAAACTCCCGGTGTCCGCTGACGAGGCAATACTGGGGTTGGAACGGCTCATCGAAGTGCAGGGAACGCAACTCAGCGATGACGATGACGTTCGCGCTATGGAGGCAACGCTTCTCCTTGCGATGTCGATCGCGCCTCTGTGCTCAGACCCGGATGAGGACCTCGCGCTGTTGCGCATCGCTCTCGGGAAACTCGCACTTGCTGGACGCGTGCAGCGTGCGCGCGACCTCGCCGAGCAGGCGTTCGTTGGTGGGCAGCTGCCGCCCCGCCGAGCACGGCGTGCGTGGTTTACGTTCGCCGATTGCTGTCAACGCCTGGGTGACGTTCGTACCGCCCTTATCGCAATGGCTTGTGCTCTGGCAGCAAAAGGTGAGGCGTCCTGGGAGCAACTTTGGTACGAGAGCATTCTAGTCTTACGCCTGTTTAGAGATATAGGTGCAGTTGAACTTGCCCGTCCGCTTCTGGATGTGGCGAGGTCGGCGATTGCTCGCACGGGAGAATCTCCCGCGAGCCGCGTCCGCCTCGAGACTATGGAGCTGCAGCTGGACCTGATTGATCTCCACGGAGTGGAAGCACGCAACGGAGCACGTCTCGGAGACCTGATTCGCCGCGCGACAATCAATCTTGAGCAGGTCGTAGTGCTCGAGGACGAGCTGATGCCGGCCGTCGCCGTTCTTGGGGAGCTACTTCGTCTGGCAGCGGACCTGCACGTCGCTGTGCCGGAGGCCGCGAGGGACGCACTCCAAGCCTCACTCGGTCGACTGCGAAGTCGTCAGCGCTGGTTTGTTGAGCTGATGAGTAATCCTGAGCCGAGCGTCGCGCAGGTACTCGAACTGGCGAAGCAATTTGAAGCTGCACGCTTCTCGGATGATGTTGCCTTTGATCTCCGACATCTCGCAACCGTCGCGCGGCGGCTTCTGGGAACGCCGGCCGCCAATGATCCGGCAGTTGCCATCTACGCGACGGAACTACGATCAGATCAGGCGATCAAACTACCGGCCCAACCGCCCACCAACCCCCAACCTGCTGGCCTACGCACATCTCTAAACAGCGCGCTTGAGGCTGCGCAGCGGATTGGGGTTGGCGACCTGGCAGTCGTGATGCTTGCGACGGCGAAAAACGGCTTAAGAAGAGTCGTGGTAAAGAACGACCGCGTTCCCGCCGTCGCCATTGAGCCGATCTCAGTGTTCTCCGAAGAGCGGCTCTTTGAATGGACTCGCAACTTCCCTTATGGGTATGCGAGCGCCGCTAATCCGAACGTGTTCTTCACCAGTACCGAAGGCATTGGTCTCTCTGATCTGCCCGAGCGTGCGGTGATCGTTGCGTCGACGGAGTTGCAGCCCTATCCGCCAAACCTTTTCCGAGTCGAGGATGAGCTCGCCGGCAGAAGCCGAAGGCTTGCTGCAGTTCCGTCTCTGGCGTGGCTTGATGCCGCTCGGTCGAGAGAGTTCCAGAGCGACGGGAGATCCGTTGCATGGATTCCAACAGCTGAGCCAGATGAGGAGTTCCCGACACTCGCCGTGTTGGCTGAGGCTCTTGACGAGAGCTTTGCGCGTTTCGGCATTTCCGTCAGTACCGGTTCGACCCCGCCGAAAGACCTCGCCGGAGCGGAATTGCTCATCGTCGCTGCTCACGGTGGCGTTGCTGAGGAGCACCGCTTTTTTCGTGTAGTCCAAGACGATGTGCAGCAAAGAATGGGGAGCACGACATTTGCGCGTTGGTTGGCTAACGTCGGAGCCGTCGTTTTATTCGTCTGTTCGGCTGGACGCGTCGACAAGCACCCGCATGCCGGAACAACTATCGGGCTTGCGAAGCAGCTGCTCGACAACGGTTGCCGCGCTGTAATTGCGCCTCCGTGGCCTTTGGAGATAAGCGTGCCGCGCTACTGGCTTCCGGCGTTCTTGGGGGCGTGGACGAGTGGCGCGCCGGTCATAGATGCCTGCTATCTAGCTAACGTCGCCGTCCGGACCAATCTTGCCGACGAGCCGATCAAGGATCTTGCAATGACCGTTTATGGAGATCCACTTTTCGTGAGAACTTCACACAGCGGTCACACGGCTTCTGCGCGGCTCCTGTAGTCATCCGCGAAATTGCCGTCAGCAATGCCGTGGCCGACTCTGTTGGCGACGTCCCACAGTCAGCGCGCAGCCACGTGGGCTCGTCGCGCAAGTGAACCGGTCAGACCAGGTTTTCTGAGGCAATGACGACTAACGATCCCAAAAGCCCGGGCGTGCACACCGAGGCCGACGTCGACGCGCGTGTAGTTATGCCGTACCTCGCCGCGCTCGGAATTCAGCCGGACCAGATACGCGCCCAGCGAACGTTCAGCATCCGCCTCGGGCGAACCATGGTCCACAGCGTGGACTCTAGGACCTCGCAGAGCGGACGCTTGGATTACCTAGTGGTTCGAGCCGACGGACGACCACTCTTCGTAGTGGAACTGAAGCGCCCGTCAGAAGCGTTGACGGATGACGATCGCGATCAGGGGATCAGCTACGCCCGGCTGCTCGACCAGATCGCGCCCATCGTGCTCGTGACGAACGGGACCGAGAGCCGGCTCTACGACTCAATCACCCGAGAGCAGCTACAGGATCCCGCAGCAGCGGCATTGAACCGCGGCGACGGGCACCTCGTGGATGACGACTTCGTCCGAGTCCGCGCGGAAGCGCTTGAGCATTTCGTCGGCTATTCGCCGGCCAACGTTGCTGCATTTTCGCGAATGCAGCGTGATACCCGCATGGCAACGCTGCGCGGTGACGGCCAGCACACACGAAAGTACGAGCGCGATCTGTACATTCCCCGCGACGAGGTGCGGCGCCGGGTCCGAGATTTCCTGCAGTCCCAGAGCACGGTTTTCGCCCTCGGCGGCGCATCGGGGTCGGGAAAAACGAACGAGATGTGCGCGCTGGCTGAGGAACTCGGTCAGGAGCATGTCGTGTTGTTCTTTAGCGGGGCAGAGCTCGTTGGTTCGTTCTCCCGATCCCTTGCTGACGAATTTGACTGGCGTTTCTCGGAGGCGCTGCCGCTCGTGCAGGTCTGCCGACGTCTCGCGCGCCTTTCGGACCACAGCGCGCGGCCGGTACTCATCTTCATCGACGCTGTCGATGAGGCAGGGATTCCGGAACTCCCGCAGGAACTCGCGGAGATCGCCACCCGGCTCGATGCGTTTGCCGGGCGCATCCGGTTGTTCATCTCCGCGAAGCCACACGAATGGCCTCGGTTCGCGTCGTCTCGTGGGAATCCATCCCCGCTTGGTCAGCGAGTTTTCCACCCCGACGATGGCGGGTCACCCAGCGAGCGTGCTCACGAAGCCGGCCACGCGTCAGCCGAATTGAGAATGTCCGCCGACGTGGGACTGTTCGAGCCTGGGGAGCGGGATTCTGCGATTGCCAGGTACGCAAGTGCGTTCGGGCTGCAGGACGTATGGTCGCATGATCTGCGTGAGCTGGCGCGTGATCCCTTCATGTTGAGAATCATCGCCGAAGTCAGCGCGGCGGCAGGCGCACTCCCACAGGAGCCCGGCGAGCGAGAGCTGATCCGGCGGTATGTCGAGCAGAAGCTCGCGCGTACCTCCCATCCGGATCGAGCGCGGCTCGAGATCGCCGCGGTCGCGGAAGCACTCGTGACCAACAGTGATCCCAACGCGCTCGCGACTGATGCGCCCAACCGGCGCCGAAGCGCAATCATCGCAAGCGGTCCTTACGTCTCGGAACTGGCGCTGCGACGCGGGGCGAATTTGCCGTTGACAGCTCCGGTGGCGACCGAACTTACCAGTTTTGGCCTGCTGATCCGGTCGCAGAATGCGGACGGCGTTGGCGCGCTGGCGTTTGCCTATGACCGTGTACGCGACTATGCCGTGGCGGTCCTGGTGCTCCGGCTGCCACAGGCCGGACGTGGCGAGTTCCGCGACGCCGCACTGGCGTGCCTCCGGACCGCCGTCGGAGCGGCGGCTCTGCTGTGGTATCTGCCCTACACTACCAACGAGCAGTGGGAAGGATTTATCGACGCCGCCAGAGAGCAGGTCGAGCGGGTCGTGACGACGTACAATGCGATTCGCGAGCGCCTCGCGCCGGGGATTCGTGCCGCCATGGATCCTCACGACGCTGCTGGTATCGGTGCCTGCTTCAGCGCGACGCGAAGAGGTGCCTTCGCGCTTGCGTTCTATGACCGCCGATCGGACGACCTGCCGCGCGCCTGTTTTGACCCTGTGATCGGAGTACTCCAGCGCCGAGGGTGGGAGAGCGGCCGCATCCCTGTGCGGTTGCTTGGTTCGACGAAGCTAGCGCACGGTTTCTGGTTTCTCCGAGATCCTGAAATGTATGCGGCCGCGCACGCGCGATCTGAGATCGACTCGGTGCTCAAGGATGGCGGCCTTGCCGAACTAGACCCGCTGCTCATCGAAGAGCGCATTGTCGCCCTCACGAGCGCGCACGCGTCGGAGATCGGATACAAGGCCACCCGACAAAGCAGTCGGCCCCGGTTCGCTGACCACTTCGTCGGCCGCAACCTGTTTCCCCTAGATCTCCGCGCACTCCGCCGCCTGGTCCAGGTTGAACTCGCGTTGCAATCGTATAAGGACGCGCACATGCGGGAGCGGATCGAGGAAAAGCGGCGTGAGCACCAAGCCGGAGGCAACACTGGCGGCATTATCACGGCGACTTCGTCATGGGAGCAGGCGGATCTGGATGCATGGCGTGAGTTGGCCGAGCGCGACGTTGATGCGGGCGGTGACTTCACGCACGTGCGTGGAAGTCACCAGCCCGTCGGCGCTCTAGCCGCGGCCCTCAACACCGTGCTTCGGTACAAGAACACCATCGAAGAGCCGCTTCTGCCGCCGCCCGATGCGGCGGACAGCTTACCGGCCGCCGGAGCAAACAATTTTGAAGGGGGATACACCGACAAACAGCTCGCTCTGTTGCTTGAGACACTCTACGATCGAGCGCTTCGTACATACGACAGCGTCGTAGCTGTGTGCTTTGGCGAAGAACTTCGCGCGGTGATGCGGCATCCGCCGACTGTAATTGGCGTGCTTTGTTACCGCCGTCCCGTTCGGGACGGTCCGAACGCACAGTTCGCGGCCGTGATCAGCTCCGGCCCGGCGTCTGACATCGATTGCCAGGGACCACGGGCCGCGAGGGCGATCGCAATCACGCTTCCTTCGCCCACGGTCACGGTCACGACGCTATCGGGGCCCTGGGACGTGTTGGTGACATCCGAGACGCGACGCTTTCGGCTCCGGATTCAGCGATCGACTGGCATCGCATCCGTCGTCTGGCCGTGGGACGCCCCGCCGCTCCGAGGCGCCTCCGGCAACTCGTGGGCGCGGCTCGCGCCGGTCCGTGCACTCGTCTACAGCCTCGTGAGCGACGCTCTACGCGACGTATCCGCGGAACACTTACGCAACCTTGCGCAGATCGATGGATAGCAACTCGAAGTCGCAATGCAACCACCGCGTTAACGCGCTACCGCGGTGCTGTGAGCCCGCATTCAGGTCAGTCAGGCGCACACGCGGGCTTCGAGCTGGGCTTATCTCAGTTCCAAATCAGAATGCAACGATCACGCTAGGCTGCGGCCACTGTATGGCAATGCTCAGTAGCTCTCCTTCCACTCACTCGCAAACGCGCCCCGTGGAGCTCAGTTTGGGGCGACGGTTTGGGACGGGTGGACATCTGCCTCTTACTCACACCGGCCAATGACTGAATCGACGGGCAGTTCCGTCGAAGCGCGACGGATATGCCACAAGTGCGTCGGCAACGAGGTGCTGGGCCAGCTCGTGCGACGGGAAGGGGAACGCGGGCGCTGCCACTATTGTTCGACAACTCGGAAGGGTCTACCACTCACGCAGCTCACGGAGATTGTCGACCCGAATTTTCCGGGAGCACTATTCGATGGTGGCGATCGTAACTAGGTATGATACCGAGTCGGACCACACTTTCGGCGAACGCGAAGGGGAAGAGCTCGACTTGATCGTTCAGGAGGAGGCCGGCTTAGACGTCGAGCCGGCAGAAGATCTTGCCCGCGTGCTGGAGGACATTGATGATTTCTGGCCCGGTGACGGCGAGGAGCGGTTTTACGATCGACAAGAAGCCTATGAGCAGCACTCGTTTGTGGCCTGCTGCCGGTTGGGTGGACACACGGCTAAGCTACATGTTCTTGTGTCCGAGCGTGTTGCTCGAAGTTGATAGGGCTCAAACAGCCCAAGGTTGAGTGCCTC
>JBPCQO010000302.1:0-2971 GCA_050998035.1 Gemmatimonadaceae bacterium
TGAAGTTGAACGACGCCAGATACGCACGCGCATTCATCTCGCGCTTACCGACCTGGATGAGATCGTTCCCGCCACTCACCTCGTCGTACACCGTCTTGCCGCCGTCCAGTGCGCGGTCCTGATCCGCATACGCCAGCACCACAGTGTCGCCAACCGTGAGTGATCCGCTGTCCGGTTGCTCCGTTCCCGCCATCATGCGGAACATCGTCGTCTTGCCCGCGCCGTTCGGGCCGATCACGCCAACGATCCCGCCGCGCGGCAGCGAGAAGGTGAGATCCTCGTACAGCAGCTTGTCGCCATACGCCTTGCGCAGATTCTTCACCGTGACAACGTCGTTGCCAAGCCGCGGCGGCGGCGGGATCACGATCTCGTGCGACGTCGCGCGCTCCGCTGTATCAGCCTCGGCCAGCTCCTCGTAGCGCTTCACGCGCGCCTGGTTCTTCGCCTGTCGCGCTCGCGGCGCCATGCGCACCCACTCCAGCTCGCGCTCGAGTGTGCGCTGTCTGGCCGACTCCTGCTTCTCCTCCACCTGGAGGCGCGAGCGCTTCTGCTCCAGCCACGACGTGTAGTTCCCCTCGTACGGAATACCCGCGCCGCGATCCAGCTCCAGTATGTACTGCGCAACGTTGTCCAGGAAATAGCGATCGTGCGTGATCGCGACCACCGTTCCCGGAAACTCCGCCAGATGCCGCTCCAACCACGCGACTGATTCCGCGTCCAGGTGATTGGTCGGCTCGTCCAACAGCAGTATGTCCGGCTGCTCCAGCAACACACGGCACAGTGCAACGCGACGCTTCTCACCGCCGGAAAGATTCGCCACCGCCGCATCACCCGGCGGCAGCCGCAACGCGTCCATCGCGATCTCGATCTGACGGTCCAGCTCCCACGCGTTCGCCGCGTCGATCTTCTCCTGAACCCTTCCCTGCTGGTCTAGCAGCTTGTTCATCTCGTCGTCCGTCATCGGCTCGGCGAACTTCATCGAGATCTCCTCGAACTTCTTGAGCAGATCGCGCGTTTCCTTCACCGCCTCCTCAACGTTCTCACGCACGGTCTTGGTGGGATCAAGCTGCGGCTCCTGCGACAGGTACCCGATCTTGGTCCCCGCATGGGCCCACGCCTCGCCCTGAAAATCCTGATCCACGCCCGCCATGATGCGCAGCAACGTCGATTTACCAGCCCCGTTCGGCCCCAACACGCCGATCTTGGCGCCCGGATAGAACGACAACCATATGCCCTTCAATATCTCCCGCGAAGGTGGAACCACTTTGCGGAGATCCTTCATTACGTAGATGAACTGCGGTGCCACGGAAACCCTCGAAATTCTCGGTTGATGGAGGCGCATGCGCCTACCACAAATTTAGTGAGCCGGACCACCCTCCCCCGGCCTCTTTCCTCGCAGATCGTTGACCAACCTGTGCGCTCGGCGCGTACGACAGATTCTTCCACGCCACTGCGATCACCGGCAGCGCGCGAAACGATAGCAGTCCGGCGATGTACGGAAACGCCATATGTATCTGGTTCCCTCTTGCCTGCTGTCACGATAGTGCTCACCTTCCCCCTATGCCGGCGACCAATATCACCGCCCTCGGCCTCGGGGAGCGCGTTCAGTGCGACTTTCTCGTCCTCGAGCGCACGGAAAAGAAGACCGCCAACGGTGATCCGTTCGCCATCCTCTGTCTCGGCAACTCCACCGGCCGGATAGACACCGCGCCTATCTGGTCTGACAAGCTGTCCTGGGCCGACGGCGCGGAGCGGGGCGCAGTGGTCCAGGCCATCGGTGACATTGCGCTATATGGCCGCAACGGTAGCGCCAAGCGGCAGCTCTCCATCACCGCTCCACTGCGCGTCCTCCCCAGCGAGCAGGTTGATGTCCTCTCCTTTCTCGAGACCGTTGGCGACTGCACCAGACTGTGGGACTGGGTCGACCGGCAGCGCCAGGAGATGGCGTCCAGGACGCTCAAGAACGTCATCGATCTCTTCTTCGCGAACGACGATTTCCGCCTCCGTTTCGAGCGAGCGCCCGGTTCCACGGGAGGTCACCACGCCAAACTGGGCGGCCTACTGCTGCATACCTTCGAAGTCGCCTCGATCGCCCGCGCTACCGCTCGCACCACCCGCGCCAATCAGGACCTCGTCTTCGCTGGCGCAATGCTGCACGACATCGGCAAGGTCGAAGCCTACGAGACCAGCACCACAGGTTTCTCCTTCACCCCGTGCGGTCTCCTCCTCGGCCACGTCGTCCTCGGTGCCCTCATGCTCGAGCGCGCACTGGCCCGGCTCGGCTACGAAATCTGCAGCGAAGGCCAGGTGCTCGAGCTGCAGCACATGATCCTATCACATCACGGCTCGCTTGAGTTCGGCAGCCCGGTCCAGCCCATGACTGCCGAAGCAGAGATAATCCACTGGGCCGATGAGGCGTCCGCCAAGGCATCGGACATGATGGATTCCATCGAGGACCCCGCTAACTTCATCAGCGGTGGCGAGGTGAGCGATGGCAAGCCCTGGCGCGTGCGCCGGCACGTATATCGCCGCCCCCACGACTGGGAATAAACCAGTCTGACACGGGCGATCGCCGGTCGGCCCTTACTTCGCGTGCACCGCCGGCCACAACACCTTCTCCGAATATTTGCTCCCGAACACCGCTCGGAGCACCGGCCGCGGATCCTCGGCACGCGCCACCACATCGATCCGATGCTCCAGCGGTAGCACCCGCGAGAAGTCCCGGTAGCGCCTGTACGATCCAAAAAAGCCTAGGGGCCCCGGTCGGCTGATGTCGCCTAACAGGATGTCGGGCTCACCGAATATGGTCGCAGCGTAGAAAAAGTTCAGCTTTCTGAACCTCGGAAGATCGCTTTCTACCACCCCGCGAGGCAGTGATCCGTGCTTTCCCCACTGCACATCAATCTCTACGCGCCGCCTCGGCCAGCTAGTATGCAGTACTATTCCATGCCAGTACGTCCACACATCCGTG
>JBPCQO010000078.1:0-7749 GCA_050998035.1 Gemmatimonadaceae bacterium
GCGGTATCGAACGCCATTGGACGAAACGTCGTTGGCGATTTGAGATCGTCGGGCGACCGCCGGTCGCCCCTACATCGATTGTGCATTGATTGTGGGTCGATCGTGCATCGAACAAACCGATTACCAACTGGAGCCGCCGCCGCCGCCGCTGAAGCCGCCGCCCCATCCAAAACCACCGAAGCCGCCACCGCCTCCGCCCCATCCACCCCCGCCGCCGCCCAATCCTCCGCCCCCGAATCCGCCTCCGCCAAATGGCAGGAAAAGCGGGAAGCAGCCACCGCAGCCGCGACCGCCACGTTTGCCGCGGCGAAGGTTGGAGAGCATGATGAGGATGAAGACGATCGCGAGAAAGATCAATTGAGGCGGAAAGCCGCCGCCGCCGGAGGATGATACCGGCTCAGCCGCTGGTTGGGGGGCTCGGAGCGCTGTATCCAGAGTGAAGTGGAACTCCTTCCCAAAACGCTGAGCCGTGAGATACTCGACCAGCAGAATGCCGCCACCATAGTCACGCGCCTTGAAAAACGGGGTCGCCTCGCGACAAATGGTACCGGCATCAGCGTCGGTGATGAACCCCTCGGTGCCGGTCCCCGTGAGAATGAAGCAGCGCCCGTGACCATCCGAGTTCGTTTCCTTGGGCACTATCAGGATCACCGCGCCAGCGTTCCGGGTGGGATCGCCGGGATTGCCGATCTTCCCCACCTTCCATTCGCGCCCGATCTGAAGCGCCACGTCGGACACGGCCCGGCCGCCGATGTCGGGCAGCGTCACGACGGTGATCTCGCCACGCGATTTGGTCCTCACGTCGCTGGCGATCTGGTCCATCAAGGGAACGGTCTGCGCCGGAATTAGGTGCGCAAAATCGTTGACCAGCCCGGTCGGCGGAGGAATCTGCAGCCCCGTCTGGAGCAACAGCGCAATCAGTGCCGATTGAAGAAGGGTTGATATCACCATACTATTTACGGGATGCGCACATCACTAGTCAACGGAATCGCGTTCATCGTCGCAGTCTCCCTCGTCTCGGCTGCCTGTTCCAGCGCCGATGGCCACACCAATAACAGCTCGCCAAATGGCGCCGGGACCACACCCGTCGCCGCGAACGGAGTAGCCACCGGAGCCAGTAACGGCGTGGCCGCGCCAGGAGCGGCCGGCACCGCAACCGATTCGCTGGCGAAGGTAGCAGATGCAAGCCGGATCCTTGGCTCGCCGTCAGCCAAGCTCTGGGTCATCAAGGTAAACGACTTCCAGTGCCCGTACTGCAAGCAGTGGCACGACGCCGCATATCCCATGCTGATCAAAGATTACGTGAAGACCGGAAAGATTAGGCTCGCCTACGTCAACTTCCCGCTGTCGATGCACCAGAATGCACATGCCGCGGCAACCGCCGCGATGTGCGCCGGTGCTCAGAGCAAGTTCTGGCCCATGCACGACACGCTCTTCGCATCGCAGGGCAAGTGGGAAACTGAAAAGAATCCCTCCACCACCTTCGACTCTCTCGCGAAGTCGATCGGCGTCGACGTTGCTTCATACCACTCGTGCCTCAGCTCGCCGGCAATTGCGTCGCTGATCGCCGGTGACCAGGACCGCGCGCAACGCGGCGGCGTTAGCTCCACTCCCAGCTTCTGGGTGGGTTCCAAGATGATCGAGGGCGCTGTTCCAGCGGCCGAGATGCGCGCCGCGATAGATCAGGCACTCGCCGCGCCGGCGACTGCGCCCACCACACCCACACCAACCACCGGCGCACAGTAGTAAATCAGGTTAACCCGGGGTCCGGCGCTGACGTGAGCGCACGCACAAGCGTGCGTATGGGCGTGCGCTTATGACGCGATGGCTCCAACTGTATTACGGAACGGCCGCCCGAGTCGCTGAATTACTCGCTGCGGCCGTTCCGCGTAACGCAAACTCAAAATTGGCGCGTACGTTTTCTGCGCGTCGCGGAATAATTGGTCGGTACCGGGACTGGAGCCATGTACATCGCGACTGCTCTCGGCCGCTCCTCTGGCTGCACGCTGCGTCCGTTGGTGAGGCGCTGATGGCGCTCCCTGTTGCGGAACGAGTGAAGAGCGCGATGCCGCACGTCCAGCTAGCGTTCACGTTCTTCTCGCCGAGCGCGGAGAACATGGCGCAGAACATGGCGCGAAACTCGACCGTCGATTTCGCGGATTACCTTCCGTTCGACTCGAAAGATTCAGCACATGCGCTGCTCGACGCACTCGCCCCTTCCGTGCTCGTGTTCACAAAGGGCGACGTGTGGCCCCAGCTCGTCGGCGAGAGCGCGCGCGGCGGCGTTCGACTGGCGCTGATCAGCGCGTCAATGCCGGAGCAGTCGCGCCGCACGAATGGCCTTGCGTCAATGCTGACACGGGATGCGTACGGTGCTCTCGACCTCGTGGGCGCGGCGAGTGAGGACGATGCACGCGCGCTCATCATGGCGGGCGCCCACCCCGGCCGGGTGCGCGTCACCGGCGACACGCGCTACGATCAGGCATGGAACCGCGCCCACGTAGCACGCCGGAACCAGGATACGGTCGAGGCGTTGCAGAGCGATCGTCCGACGATCGTCGCTGGCTCAACCTGGTCCGCTGACGAGACACAATTGGTACCGGCTTTTGAGCGACTACGCACCGTTGTTCCCAATGTCCGCTTGATCATCGCACCACATGAGGTCGGCGCTGCTCACCTCGATGCACTTGCAAGCAATGTGCGAAAGTTTATGACACGGGTGAGCCGACTGTGTTCGCTCGACACCCGCGATGGTTCCAGTGCAGATGTCGTCATTGTCGACCGCGTAGGCATCCTTGCGGATCTGTATGCACTTGCGACGGTGGCGTACGTGGGCGGCGGGTTCCACAGTGCTGGCTTGCACTCGCTGGTTGAGCCGGCGGTATTCCGAGTCCCGACCATAATTGGCCCGCGCCACTCTGCATCTCGTGACGCACACATGATGCTCGCATCGGGCGGTGCGGTTGCGGCGCACAATAGCGACGCGATTTTCTCAGCGATGCAGCGACTGCTCACCGAACGGGATCACCGCACGTTCATGGCCGACGCGATGGGATGCGTGGTATCGAGCGAGCTAGGGGCCGCCGACCGGTCGTTCCAGATGCTGCGTGAGCTGCTGCGGCCTGTGCAGGAAAAACCCCTGCACCAGATGCACGCCGAGTGACTTCACCATCTCGTATTCGGCCTCGTACTCCACACCTTCGGCGATGACCTTGGCTCCCTGATCGTCAGCGAAGCGCACCAGCGTCGCGACCAGGTCCTGCTTGATGAAGTTGGTGTCAATGCCGTTGATTAGGGAGATGTCGAGCTTGATGAAATCCGGCTCCAGATTGGCGATCGAGCCCAGCCCGGCATAGCCGCTCCCGGCGTCGTCCACGGCGAAGCGGTAGCCGTGGTCGCGGAATGCGCGCAGCCGTTCGCGGAATTTGGGATAGTCCTTGATCGCCGTGCGCTCGGTGATCTCGATCACGACGCGATCCGGGTCGGCGCTGTCCAACGCTGTCTCACCGAACGATGGATCGGCGAAGTCATGTGGATCCACATTAAGGAACAGCGACTCGCCCGGTTTGAGCAGCGCACGCGCGCCTTCCAGAGCCCGCTCGCGACAGAGCCTGCTCAACTCCCAGATCAGCCCGCCGTCTGCCGCAACCTCGAACATCACTTCGGGGCGCCGCAGCGAGCGCATGGATCCGCGCGCCAATGCCTCGTACCCAAAAACGCCGCCGTCGATGGCGTTGACGATCGGATGGTAGTCCACATACACGGCGCGCGTACGGAGTGTCTCGCGCAGATCTTCCAGCAACCGCGCTCGCTCGCGGGCCTCGGCGTTTCGCGCGTTGCTGGCGGCATCGCGAATTCCCCTGTACACCACGCGCTCAAGTCGCGCCTTGGGATCGTACTGCACCACGGCCCGACCCACATACAGATCGAACAGCGATGCTATGTCCGGGCCGTGCGTCTGCTCCAGGCACTCGGCGATGGAATCGTGCAGCCGCTGGACCAGAGGATCGGTGAGGTCACCGTCATCGCCCTCTTCCCTGCCCGGCGGCTCCCGCGGCGGCACATAGAAGAGGACGAAGTCGTCGTCGTTCACATGGCTCACCGCCAGGCGAGCAGCGCGGAGCGGCGTCTCGGCCAGCTTTCGGCATAGCTCGCGCGCGGTCGTGTCAAGCACCGCGTCCAGCTTTTCCCAGCCGTAGATCTCCTCGATCTTGGCGTACCGATCGAAGTTGAGATACAGAATCACCAGCGCGCCGCGTTCCTGGACGGCGCTGCGGAGGCTGTCGATCGCGGCGTTCAGAGTTGGAAGCGCGTTCCGCGCATCCCGGGCCGGGAGCAATTTTGCCGCGGCAGCGACGGAATCCCCAACTCGGCGACCCGCGTCGGTCAACCCGCCAATTGCCGCGACCGAAGACGGCACGGACTGAGCGGCAGTTGCCCTGCGCGGTTCACTCACGCGGCGGAGGGTGCGAGGGTCGCGGCGTTGCGGCGCACTGCCGCCGCCAGCCGCGTGAGGTCGACGGGCTTCTCGAGGAAATCGTCCGCGCCAATCTGGAGCGCTGTTCGCTTATCCACGAGGTCATCCAGAGCCGTCACCATGATCACGCGTACGCGGCGGCCCAGCTCCGGGTGGCTTTTCATCGCCCGACACACTTCCCAGCCGTCCCGCCCAGGCATCATGACGTCGAGGAGCACGATCGCCGGCCGCCGCTCCTCAAAGAGGCGCAGCGCCTCGTCTCCGTCGTAAGCGACAGCGATGGGATAATCGTACATGGCCCCAAGGTAATCGGAAATAATGTCCGCATTGTCGTGATTGTCATCCACGACAAGGATGGTAGGCAGATTGGCTTTTGACATATCCCACTGGAAGTCGGCGTCAAGGTTTGAAATGGCAAAAGGGAGACCACCAGGGTCTCCCTTCTACCAAACCACACTTCCGAGCACCGAAGATTCGCGCGTGCCCGGAAGAGGTGAACTGCTACGCTTTCCTATCTGTGCAGGCAGTGAACATGCTGTTGTTCGTCTCGGACTGCGGAACCGGGATATTCACATCCGTACCGAAGTTACCGCCCTTACCCGGGTTGTACGTACCCGTCGGGAATACATTTTCCGGGGAGCGCTGATACTGCCGGATGAGGCGGCGCAGATCCCCAAGCCGATGGCCTGTACCGAACATCCAGAACGCGCGTTCCCGGAACATCAGGTCCTCGCGTCCCGTCTGCGTCCCCGGATCGGTGAGCGGCCCAAGTCCGGACACTCCGCCCGTGCCTGCGCTGGTCAAGCTCGATCCGCGAAGGGTGTTGAGCGTCGCCAACCAGGTCGCGTTGTTGCCAGCCTGCAGCGCGGCCTCGGCTTCGATGAGCCGAGCCTCGATCCCCGTCACGATGGCGACGGGCGCGTCAGGCGTCGTCCAGATGAGCTGGGCGATGAGCGGTGTCTGCGAATCGAAGCCTACCGACTTCGTGACCCCGATTGCCTTGCATGTAGCGGCATTGACTGTGCTGCTGCACGTCGGCAGTCGCGGGTCCTTCGCGGACACGAACGGAAGACCGTTCCCACCATCCTTGTCGCCGACCGTGTAGCGTTTGCCACTGATGTTGAGGCTCCAGATCTGGTTGCTGATCGTCGCCTGGTCGTGGGTGATCAGGAACTGGAAACTGGTAGGTACACCGGCAACGGCGGCCGCAGCATCGGAGTACCTCTTCAAATTTATCAACGCCCGTCCCTTTCCGACCTGAGCGGCGAACTTGGCCTGTGTGCTGATTGCGTCCGTGCCGGTTGCGAGCGCCAGCGCCGAGTCGAAGTGTACGATGGCAAGCGTGAACGCCGCGGAGTCTGACACCGGAGCGCCGTAATCCAACGAGCCGCTTGAAGCGTCACTGAAGACGACGCCGTTGCAGTACGTCTCACCCGCGAGATTCTCCGAGAAGCCGAGGATGAAGTACATCTGCGCGATCTTGCCCTTCTGCTCCGGCGAATACTTGGTGAGCGCCGCCAGTGCCTGGTGAGCGGCGAGACGTGCCCGCCCTACAGTCCTGTAGCTCGCGTCATTCACCCCGTTTGTGACCTGGATGCTGCGCTTGTCAGTCTCGTCCCGCTCGTTGAACGTGTCCGCGGAGCGCCACTCGTCAGCCAGCAATCCACCCAACAAAATGGGAGAGTCATTGTTCGCATTCGCGCCCGATCCACTCGTCTCCTGAGACAGACGTCCAAGGGCGCCGATCCGGAGCGCCTCGGCTGCATCGGGTGTGCCGATGTCATTTGGGTTGATGATATCCGGGTCAGTGACCTTGAGGATCTTGTCACTGTTGCACGCGGCGAGCATGAACATCGCGGCGGCCATCGCCGCCCCGGTGCCGAGGCGCCGGAACGGTGTGATGAAGGGTTTCATTCTATTAATCCTCTTCGCGGTTCGCGATTATATGCCGAAGTTGAGCCGCACGATGTAGTACGTCAGCGGGGCCGCAGTCTGGAAATCCTGCGGTAGATCGACGCTGGAGTAGTTGCTCTCCGGATCGACGCCGCTGTAGTTGGTGTGCTTTCCGAGGTTACGGGCCGAGAATGTCAGGCTGCCGTGATCCGTGCGGAAGTAGCGCGAGACGAAACTGTTGGACGGCGTGAGCGTCAAGGCAAGCTCACGGAAGCGCCAGAAGGAAGCGTCCTCGATGAATCCTGCAACAGTATGACTCGGGTGATCACGGAGCGCGACCACTCGCGCCTGCTCAGCGAACGAAGCCGCCTGGTCCTTGAGCCCGATGCAGTTGTTGCGGCTCTGACACCTGATACGGTCGGTGTTGTTGTACAGCAGGAAGCCACTCTTGCGATCGACTTCCGCGGTGAGGCGGAGGTGCTTGTTGAAGAAGTCGAAGCCGTTGTTGAACGATAGCTCATACTTCGGGATGGACCGTCCAAGGAACACCGCTGTATCGCCCACTACGATCTCGTCCGCCGTGATGATGCCATCGCCGTTCTTATCGGCGTAGCTCAAGATCGGGCGCGACCAGTAGCCATTAAGTGGATAGCCGACCTGCTGCCGCGTCGTCGCACCGATGACTGGAGGCGCGCTTCCGAGCGCGAGCAGAGTGTTGTCGTTGCGTGAACCCGAGAAGTTGAAGTCCCAGGCGAACGGGCGTGAGTCCACAAGCTGAGCGGTCACACCCAACTCGCCACCGCGGTTTCTCACCGCGCCGATGTTCTCGAACCGCGTGTTGTTCGCCGTCGGGCTCCCTGCTCCAAGCGATGGCGGCAGAACCCGCGCAACGAGTGCATCACGCGTGCGCTTGTTGTAGAACGTCAGCTGAATATCGAGCTTGTTGCTGAACAGCTTGGAGTCGATTCCGTACTCGGTCTCCGATGTTGTCTCCGGCTTGAGGTCGGGGTTGCCCAGTGCGGAGAAGACGATTGCGGGCTGATCCACGGCATCGGCGCTGAACGTCGTGCCGCCAAAGAACCGGAGCGCGGTCGTGGTCCCGGGACGCTGGCCAGACTGACCGACAGCAGCGCGCAATCTTACCTGGTTGATCCAGTCGGCCTTGGGGAAGAACCCTTCGTCCGATATCACGTACGATACGCTCGCCTTCGGGTAGTACGCGGCCTTCAGATTGGAACCGAACGCGCTGTTGCGATCGCGGCGAATGCCGGCGGTAACGAACAGGCGGTCGGCGATGCCGAACTGTTGCTCGACCGCCAAACCCAGCGTGCGGGCAAGTGATGTCTGCTCATCAACGCTTGGCACTGCGCCAGAGTTTA
>JBPCQO010000131.1:0-8095 GCA_050998035.1 Gemmatimonadaceae bacterium
GCGGCGGAATTCGCCAGCTGAGCGAGCAGACGGTGGACTTCGGCGCCTCCGACGCTCCCATGAGCGATGCAGAGCTGGCAAGCGCGAAGGGTGGTCCCATCCTCCATTTCCCTACGGTACTCGGCGCCGTCGTCGTCACGTATAACATTCCAGGTGTGAACAGGTCACTCAATCTTACCGGCGATGTCGTCGCGGACATTTTCCTGGGCAAGATCACCAAGTGGAACGACGCGCGGATCGCTCACGGAAATCGCGGTGTTGCGCTTCCAGCGTCGGACATTCTGGTTGTGCATCGCACCGACGGCAGCGGCACCAGCTACATCTTTACCGACTACCTGACCGCCGTGAGCCCCAGCTGGGCCGCTGGTCCGGGCAAAGGAAAAGAAGTGAAGTGGCCAGTCGGACTGGGTGGTAAGGGCAACGAGGGAGTCGCGGGTCAGGTCAAGCAGACGCCCGGCTCCATTGGCTACGTTGAGCTTGCTTACGCGCGGCAGAACAAACTTCCATACGCGGCTATCAAGAATGCGGCTGGCAACTTTGTAGCTCCGTCCATTCAGTCAGTGACGCAGGCCGCCGAAGGCGCGGTGTCACGGCTCGGCAAGAACACCGATTACCGTATCTCGATCGTGAATGCCGCCGGAAAGAGCTCGTACCCAATCTCCTCGTTCACCTGGATCCTTGTGTACCAGAACCAGACCGATGCCGTGAAGGGCAAAAAGCTGGTTGATTTTCTGGATTGGGCGTACGACACGGGTGAGAAATCAGCCGCCACGCTGGACTATGCACCGCTCCCCAAGAGCCTCATCAACACGCTGGAGCAGCGCCTGAAGACGATCCACATGGGGCGTTAAAGTTGCGATTCCCGACACTCTTCGTAGCGGCGGCTGTGATGCTTCCAGCGGCCGCGCTCGTCGCGCAGAGCACGGCGCAAACAGCTACTCAGGATACGTCGCACATCGCACGGGACTCTGTGCGGCCATCCGAGCAGGCGGCTCCCAAGCCACCGTCCAAGGTGGTCATCCCGATCGACTTCTCGGGCGTCGTGTTCGGCAACTATCAGTACCAAGGGGCTGCCGGCCCCAGCAAGGGCCAGAACAAGTTCGACGTGGAGCGTGCGTACCTCACGTTCAAGATGCCAGCCGGCGACCGCGCTAGCATTCGCGTGACCGCCGACCTGTACCAACAGACGGCATCGCCGAACGACTCGTACTACAAAGGCTGGGTGCTCCGTGCCAAGTACGCGTATCTGCAGTACGACTTTCTCCAGCCGAAAAAGAGCTCCGACTGGGGAGTCGTAGGCCGCATCGGCCTGGTGCACACGATGTTCATCGACCATGAGGAGAACTTCTGGCCAAGGTGGCTGTCGCAGACCCCCGTGGAGAGAGCCGGCTACTTCTCGTCGGCCGACGCTGGTGTAGCCACGATAGTGTCGCTGCCGCACAAGTTTGGCGAGCTATACACAGAGATTTCGAATGGGACGGGTTACGCATCGCGTGAAGTCGACCGGTTCAAGGATTATCAGGCGCGCCTCACGGTGACGCCATTGGGGACGAGCGATCTGACATATCTGCGTACCCTGGCGATCGACGGCTGGGTGTACCGCGGCGCCATCGCCAGCAAATACGTCGCCGGCGGAACAGGCCAGATCGGTCCCGTGGGTGGAGGACTGGACCGGAACAGGTGGGGGGTTTTCGCCGGGATTCGTGACCCGCGTCTGACCATAGGCGCAGACTTCGCCAACCGGACCGACGGTGGTGATACGGGTCTCAACACCCTCGTCTCACCACGTGGTGTGGCAGACAGCACCGGCCGGCTCCTGTCGGCGTATACGGTGATAAAGCCCTTTCAGATCGCGGACGCGAAGTCGACCATTCCACTTGGGATAGTGGCGCGCTTCGACAACATCAAACCGAATACGGGGAGCGACGTCCACTACAACGTGTTCATCGGTGGCCTGACGTGGGATCTCTCCAAGAAGACGGCGATATCGCTCGATTATCAGGAGCAGACCCCTAAAGGTGGACCGATCGTTCCTACCACAAAGACGTACTATATGCACTGGGTAGCAAACTTCTAGCGCCTTAACTCGCACCGCAACGCGCACCTTAAATAGCACCTTCCCAAGTTGGTCGCCTCCGGCGTCCAATCAGATGCCGGGCGGCCGGTATCGCTTGTGACAATGCCGTTACACGGCAAACGTCACCGAGCGATGCCGGCCGTTCTAGCTTTCATCCATACGCTGCCATGCACCACACGCACTGAACTCAAGGAGCCGACAGTGAAGCACTGGAAGATTTTTGCGGCCGTCATCCTCCTCGCGGCCTGCTCAAAGGACGGGAGCAATGCGGCTCAACAGGCCAACGGTCAGGCCAACCCGACAGCTCAAGGCGGCGAAAAAACGCTGACGGGGGCCGGTGCGACGTTTCCATATCCCATCTACTCCAAGTGGTTCTCGGAGTACGCAAGCAAGACTGGCGTGAAGATCAACTATCAGTCCATCGGCTCCGGCGGCGGAATTCGCCAGCTGAGCGAGCAGACGGTGGACTTCGGCGCCTCCGACGCTCCCATGAGCGATGCAGAGCTGGCCAAGGCGAAGGGTGGTCCCATCCTCCACTTTCCTACCGTACTCGGCGCCGTCGTCGTCACGTATAATTTGCCGGCGGTCACGACTACGCTGCATCTCACCGGACCGGTCATTGCGGACGTATTCGCTGGTAAGGTGAAGAAGTGGAACGCTGCTGCGATTGCGGCGCTGAATCCGGGCGTCAAGCTCCCCGACCTCGACATCCTTGTTACGCACCGCACCGATGGGAGCGGGACGACGTACATCTTCACCAGCTATCTGAGCGCTGTGAGCCCGACGTGGAAGTCAGCACCGGGCCTCGGGAAGGAGATCGCCTGGCCCGTGGGGCTCGGGGCGAAGGGCAACGAGGGCGTTGCGGGGCTGGTGAAGCAGACTCCCGGATCAATTGGCTACGTGGAGCTTGCGTACGCAAATCAGAACAAGCTGCCGTATGCGGCCATCAAGAATGCAGCTGGCCAGTACGTTACCGCGTCGATCCAGTCCGTGACTGCCGCGGCCGCTGGCGTCGCCGACACTCTGTCGGCCAGCAGCGACTATCGGCTCTCCATCGTCAACGCTCCGGGCGCCGCCTCGTATCCGATCTCCTCAATGACGTGGCTACTTGTGTACCAGAACGAACCTAACGCTGTGAAGGGGCAGGAGCTGGTAGACTTCCTCAAATGGGCGTATCAGACGGGCTACACCGACGCGGCGTCACTCGACTACGCGCCGCTCCCCGAGAACATGCGCAATACGCTGGTCCAACGCCTGTCCTCTATCCACGTCGGCAGCGGTAAGTGAGCGCAAGCTCGACCCCTATAGTTACACCCTCACCGGCGGGGGAGCCTATCACCGCTCCCCCGCAACCCACAATGCAACCAGCACTGCGGCCTGCGAGCTCGATCGGAGCGTCGAGCGTTGGGGACCGTTTGTACACCATACTCACCACAGCAGCCGCAGTCTGCATACCGTTGCTGTTGATCCTGATCGCGGCGGCAATCGGGAAGGCCGCATGGCCTGCGTTTCACGCCTTCGGCTTCGGCTTCATCACCTCCAGTGAATGGGATGTATCGGCCGGAAAGTTTGGTGCGGCCCCGGCGATCTTCGGTACGATTGTCTCATCCGCAATTGCTCTCGTGATCGCAACCCCGCTCGCACTCGGCGCCGCGATTTTCCTGTCCGAATTTGCGCCGCGCTGGCTGCAGCAACCGGTCGCGTTTCTGGTGGATTTGTTGGCGGCAATACCGAGCGTCGTGTACGGGCTGTGGGGGATCTTTGTGATGATCCCGCTGCTGCGCGAGTACGTGATGCCATTCCTGCGTGACACGCTTCGCCTGGGCAGCACACCATTCTTCAGCGGGCCAGCGTATGGACCCAGCATGCTCGCCGCTGGTGTCATTCTGGCAATCATGGTGCTCCCGTACATCTCCGCCGTCTCGCGCGAAGTACTGCGGGCCGTACCCAGGTCACAGCGTGAAGCGGCACTCGCGCTTGGCGCCACACGCTGGGAAATGATCAGAGACGCTGTGATCCCCAATGCGAAGTCCGGTATCGTCGGAGGCATGATCCTCGGCCTCGGACGAGCGCTGGGTGAGACGATGGCGGTTACGATGGTGATCGGGAATCGCCCGGAGATCTCCGCATCGCTCTTCGCTCCCGGCTATACGATGGCCTCGCTCATCGCGAACGAGTTCAGCGAAGCGACAAATGACATGCACCTGTCGGCACTGATGGCGGTCGGAGCGGTGCTCTTCATCATCACCATCATCGTGAACGCGATCGCCCGCTGGCTGGTTTGGAGCGTTTCCACGAAGGCAGACCTGGCGTGAGTGCCCCGATGAAGACTCCAATTGTGCGACGCTCGACCGCTGGGAACAGGAGGCATCGCCGCATCACAAGCGGATTCATGGTCGGGCTCACGTATCTGGCTGCCCTGCTCGCGACGCTGCCGCTTCTCTTCATCTTGTATCATCTCACGCGTGCCGGTGCGGCGTCCATCGGCTTCAACTTCTTCACGAAGATGCCGCAGCCTGTGGGCGAGACTGGAGGTGGCATGGCCAACGCCATAATGGGAACGCTCATCCTGCTATCGATTGCGGCCGCGGTCGGGCTCCCCATCGGTATCGGCGCGGGGCTGTACCTGGCGGACCGCAAGTCAGCGGCACTCGCCAACACGGTTCGTTTTTTATCAGACGTTCTTAACGGCCTACCATCGATCGTCGTCGGTATTTTCGCCTGGCAGTTCCTGGTGCGACCGATCGGCCACTTCTCTGCCCTCGCTGGCGGTGTCGCGCTCGGCGCCATGATGATCCCGCTTGTCACTCGTACCACAGAGGAGATGATCCGGATCGTTCCTAACAGCCTGAATGAGGCGGCACTCGCTCTCGGCTATCAGAGGTGGCGCACGTCGCTCGCGGTGGTATTGCGCACCGCAATGCCCGGGATCGTTACGGGAGCGCTGGTCGCCGTCGCCCGCGTGGCTGGCGAAACCGCACCGCTTCTATTCACCGCATTCGGAAATCAGTTCTGGTCCACCTCGCTCAACGAGCCGATCGCGGCATTGCCGCTGCAGATATTCACATATGCCATAAGTCCGTATGATGAATGGCACTCGCTCGCGTGGGCCGGGGCGCTTGTCCTCATCGGAATCGTACTCATGATCAGCCTTGCGGCGCGCTTCGCGACACGCACGCGGTACGGCGTGGCAGTTGACTGAAGTGGGCGGAGTGATAGGAATGGAACAGCCCGAACCAGTCGCTATGCCGCCACTGCGGGGCCTCCAAAATCAGCCGCCCTTGGATGGAACGCACGCCACTCCGACAGTTGGCCCTGCCGCTCCGCGTGGCGATCGCAGGGTGAACACGGTACGCATCCCGCATGCTGACCGTCGTGTTGCCGAGCAAGCCCCGCCGAGAGCTTGCCTGGTTGCAACCGGGCTGAGTGCATATTTTGGCGATCAGCTGGCGGTCAAGGACGTTACGTTCGCGTTGAACGAACGACGCGTGACGGCGATCATCGGCCCGTCTGGCTGCGGAAAATCAACGCTGCTCCGGTGCTTGAATCGCATGCACGAGACCGTACCTGGGGCGCGCGTCACCGGAAGTGTGACTTTGGACGACCAACCAATCTACGGTGAGGGGACCAGTGCAATTGGGGTGCGGCGTCACATCGGGATGGTATTCCAGCGCCCGACACCGTTCCCTACGATGTCGATCCGAGATAACGTCGCGGCGGGACTACGAGTGCGGGAGGGCGGTATGCCATCCAGGCGCGAGACTGACACGATCGTCGAAGATGCACTACGCCGCGCAGGGCTGTGGGACGAGGTCAAGGACAGATTGAAGGCGAGTGCAGTCGCGCTCTCCGGCGGCCAGCAGCAGCGCCTCTGCATAGCCCGCGTGCTTGCGACCAGGCCAGCAGTGCTTCTGCTCGACGAACCCACCGCGTCCCTGGACCCGGCCAGCACGCAGAAGGTGGAGGAACTCGTGTACGAACTACGCTCGATGATGACGGTTGGCATCGTCACACACAACATGCAGCAGGCGGCGCGTGTGTCCGACCGCACGGCATTCATGCTGAACGGTGAGCTGGTCGAAGTTGCGGCTACCAACACGCTGTTCACCGCCCCACGGGATTCGCGTACCGAGGCGTACATCACGGGTCGGTTCGGGTGAGCACAACAACAGATCTACCCATAGATATTCCCGCGGTCTCGGCCGCATCTGCACAAGCAGCACACGCAGCACAGCCAACCGGCTCCATCGAAGCACGCTCGTTTTCGTTCTACTACGGTAAGAAGCAAGCGCTCTTTGACATGTCGCTGGTGTTGCAGCCGCGCAGCGTGACAGCCCTCATTGGACCATCCGGCTGCGGGAAGTCGACATTTTTACGTTCGCTCAACCGCATGAACGAGATCATCCCCGCCACCAGCCACACCGGGTCCATAGTGCTAGATGGCGAGGAGATTTACGGCGCGGGCACGGATGTGGTGGCACTGCGACAGCGTGTTGGGATGGTGTTCCAGCGGTGGAATCCGTTTCCCAAATCCATCTACGACAACGTTGTATACGGACCGCGCATCAATGGCGTCCGCTCGCGTGCCGAATTGGATGCGATCGCTGAGGACGCGCTGAAGCGTGCCGGCCTCTGGGACGAAGTAAAGGATCGCCTGCGCCAGAGCGCGATCGGACTCTCCGGTGGCCAGCAGCAGCGCCTCTGCATCGCGCGCGCGCTCGCGAACCAGCCGGAAGTTCTGCTCCTGGACGAGCCCGCCAGCGCGCTCGACCCGATCGCGACACAGAAGGTGGAGCAGCTGCTCTACGAGCTCAAGTCGCAGATTACTATCATTATCGTAACGCACAATCTTCAGCAAGCGGCACGCGTCTCAGATCGCACAGCCTTTTTCTATCTCGGGCGGCTGGTTGAGACCGATACCACCGATCGCATGTTCACGCGCCCCGCTAACGAGCGCACCGAAGCGTACATCACCGGGAGATTCGGATGACAGCCGTTCAGGAAGCACAGGGCTTTCGCCATTTTCACGATCAGATGGAGGAGCTCAAGTCGATGCTCCTATCGATGTCGAACCGTGCCGAGGATCTTGTGGAGCAGGCAGTTGATGCTCTCCTCAATCACGACCTCGGCATCGCGGAAATGGTCATCGCTGCGGATAAGGATGTGAATGATCTCGAGGTTGAGATCGAGCAGCGCGCCGTTGCGCTCCTCGCGCTGCAACAGCCGATGGCGCGCGATCTCCGTTTCATCGTCGGTGCCATCAAGGTCTCCAACGACCTCGAGCGGATCGGCGACCATGCCGTCAACATCGCGCAGTCAGCACAGCGGCTGATCGAGCAGCGGGCGACGCTCATCCCCGATCCCGAGATCGAGGACATGGCGCGCCGCGCGCGCCGCATGCTGGCTGACGCACTCGACGCATTCCTTCGCGGCGACGGCAACCTGGGCCGCGAGGTGTGCAAGGCGGACGACGCAGTGGACGCGCTGCACAACTCGGTGTTCCGCATTCTGCTCACGCACATGATGGAGGACGCGCGCACCATCACGCCGTCGCTCGAGCTACTTCTGGTCAGCCGTAACCTGGAGCGAGTTGCCGATCTAGCAACCAACATCGGTGAGGACGCGGTGTATCTGGCCGAGGGCAAGCAGATCAAGCACTACTTCGAGGACTGAGCTATCTCAGCAATCCCGACGTTACATTTCTCACACTTGAGAAGGGGTGTAAATGTCGGGTATAGCTGACCACGTAACAACAGACGGATCCGCGCGGCGGCCAGCCGCGGAGCCGCACGACGTGCGGATTGCCGCGATCGACATCGGCTCAAACTCCATCCGCCAGATCGTCGCCGACGTGTCACCAGACGGTGAGATCCGCGTCGTTGACGAAATGAAAGCTGCACCCAGGCTCGGCGAAGGAATATCCGAGACGGGGCGGCTCAGCGACAGCGGCATGCGTAACGCCCTCGACGCGCTGGTACGCATGGCCCTGCTCAACCGGCAGATGGGCGCCGTCCGCAC
>JBPCQO010000151.1:0-2739 GCA_050998035.1 Gemmatimonadaceae bacterium
GAGATCGCCACGTCCGCTGAATCCCGTGGAGCTGATCCCGGCACCCGCAGTGCCGCCTATGCTGAACTCACTGCTCAGCGGGAATCTGGCCCCAAGCCCCGCCTGCAGCGCACTCGGGTTACCACCCATGAGATCCAGGCGAGCAGTGGGAATGAACGATACAGCTACCTGCTGAGTCTGCGCAGCGGCGGCCCTGGCACACACGCATAGGGTGACGGCAACGACCGCGCGACGGATAAGCACTTGAATGAACCTCTGTGTTATCGGGCGCGAGCGCGCCACAGTGCCAATGTATAATCGAGAATCGATACTGCCGACAAGAGTCCGATCCCCAAGATCAATCCCCGCGTCGCCACGGGCCACACAAGCACCGCGACGAGCGTGGTTAGCTGCAGCACCGTCACCGCTTTGCCGAGCAGCCGCGCCCGGAAAACAACCGGTCTGAGCCATGGAACGATCCGCGCCACAATGAAGCCGATCGCTGTCGCCAGGTCGCGCGAGATAAAGATGAAGTACTGACCTGTGGTGAGGTGACCGTCCACCAGATAGGCGGAGATCGCGGCCAGCACAAAGACCCTGTCGGAGATCGGATCGATCAGCGCGCCGGCGTGACTTCTGAGATTCGCGATGCGGGCTATGAAGCCGTCAAGGAAGTCCGTCACCGCCGCAATCACCACAAGCGTGATCCTGGTGCGATCGTCGTGGGTTAGCACGAACACGACTGCGAGCACCGTCCGAGACAGAGATATCGCGTTCGGAACGTTCCACAATCGCACTTCCTTTCGCATGGCGAATTGTATCGGTCGCACCAACGGGTTGCCAGCACGGGGATAGCGCTCTAGCTTCGGCGCGATGGCAATTTCCTACCGCGCTCTGCTGGCGGCGTATCTCGGGCTCGCCGCCCTAATCGTGGTCTGGAACATCGCGGCGGCGAGCCGCATCATACAGAGCCGCCGCGCGCCGCCGATCTTCGCAGGTGCAACGGCCTTTGGCGCGTTGTTGCTCGTTCCAGCGCTACTCGTTGCCGTCTCTGGCGCGTCGTTCGTGTATGGGCGTGCTATCCAGCCGGTCGCGTGGGTCTGGCCGGTTGTCACGGTCCTCTTCGTGGTGCAAGCGGCCTTCGCGCTGGCCCGCGGGCTGGTGACGCCGGTCCTGGGCGTTCCCGTTCTGGTCTACGACGTCATCATAGCGGTAGTCGCTATCGCCCGGTACATGGCGTCGCGCGGTGCGGAGCCACCCGAATTCGCCTTGGTTGTCTCCGCCGCTCAGACCAGTGCACTCGGCGTCATCGGAGGGTCGGACGTTCTGTCCAGAGCTACATGGCTCCTGATACCGATGTTCTCGCCAGCGCTCCCGTCTCGCTCACGCTTAAAGATGGCGCTCCGCACCCTGCTGGCGGCCGGGGTGACGGTAGCCGCAGCGCTGGTCCTGGTTGAACTTCCCGCAGCAGCCGAAGCGATCAGCAGTTACAGCCGGTACCGGAGCGACGTGTTGTCAGAGCGCCCAGAAGGCGACTTCGAGTTCGGCATGAAGGTCTTTCCAGATCTGCGCGGAGCGCCGCCCCCAATCGCGATCTCCAACGACCTCAAGCTGGTCGATTCGCTCAATGTTGGTGCCATCTCCATAGTCGTGGATCCTGAAGCGGCGCGCGGCAAACCGCTCGACTCGCTCGCGCACGTGCTGGACAACGTGCGCGACGACAGCACGACGATCATCATCACTCTGGGCTATCCACGCAACGCGCGAGCTCTGCTGCGTCGTTCCCCAGAGGCTTACATGGACGAGCGCCTGGCCGACGTTAACCGGCTCACTCGGGCACTGCGACCGAACATATTTCTCCCAGCACTCGAACCGTACGGGGAGGGGACGCGTGCGCTCGGAACACAGCCGCCCAGCTTCTGGATTCACTACGTGACGCGCGCCGCAGCCATTGCGCACCATGTGAATCCGAACATCCGGATCGGGCTCGCCACGGCGAGTTACGGATCGCGCGACAGCACGTTGTACGCATGGGCCTCCGCGCGCACATCACCCGTCGACGTCCCGGGATTCTCGCTCCTACCAGGCTTTGACGGAGCGACTTCGCTGGACACACACCTGCGCATCGCGCAACGCTGGCTGCAGATGCAGGCCCGCCCCAAGGACCACTGGATCTACTCGGCTGGCGGCTATCCCATCGCGCATGGCGAAGAGAGCCAGGCGATGGCGCTGCACGGTGTGCTTGCGTGGGCAACGGCCCAGCCCGCGATCGTTGGAATTGTGGTCACTGAGGCCGGCGACTACGACTCGCAGAGTGGCCTGCGCTCACCGGACGGCCGCTTTCGCCGCGCACTGCAGGAAGTGACGCGCGCAATGCGCGCCGAGCACGAATCCGCAACCGCGCAATAACCCCTACTGTGCAACGGATTCATCAAAACCGGACAGTTCGTTCGAGCGCGCAAGTGCCCGGCGAAACAGCACAGGGCCCACCAGCTGGTTGACCGCGAGAGTAGCGAGGAATAGCGCTCTGATGCTCTCGCCCCGGTCCGGGTACACATCCGCCAGTATCGCAGCCAATCCCACTGCGACGCCAGCCTGTGAGATGAGCCCCATCCAGGTGTACTGCGCCTCGACGGTCGACACTCGGGCCCACCGTGTACCGAGCGCGGTCCCGCCACGAATCGCGAATGCACGGACCAGGACCACGGGAATGACCAGCGGCCAGACTGATACGAGCGTGCCGAGCGCGATTTCTGCGCC
>JBPCQO010000261.1:0-4879 GCA_050998035.1 Gemmatimonadaceae bacterium
TCGCTGCGTCCAGATCGGATGCGAATGACGAGAACGCCTCCAGCTCGCGATACTGCGCCAGGTCCAGGCGCAGTCGTCCAGCGACGCTCTTCATCGCCTTCGTCTGCGCGGCGCCACCCACGCGCGACACGGAGATACCGACGTTCACGGCCGGGCGCACACCTGCGTAGAACAGATCGGCCTCGAGGAAGATCTGACCGTCGGTAATAGAGATCACGTTGGTGGGGATGTACGCCGATACGTCGCCAGCCTGCGTTTCAATGATCGGCAATGCGGTGAGCGAGCCACCCGGCACCAGGATCTGCTTGTCCACCACCGACGGGTCTTCGCTCAATTTCGCGGCGCGTTCGAGCAGACGGCTGTGCAGGTAGAACACGTCGCCCGGGTACGCTTCACGGCCAGGCGGACGGCGCAGCACCAGCGAAATCTGGCGGTAGGCCGCGGCCTGCTTGGACAGATCGTCGTACACGCACAGTGTCGCCTTCCCTTCATTGTACATGAAGTACTCGGCCATCGCGCATCCTGAATACGGAGCGATGTACTGCATCGGGGCCGGGTCGGCCGCGCTGGCGGACACAACGATGGTGTAGTCCATCGCGCCGGCCGCGCGCAGACGCTCCACGACGGTGGCGACGGTCGAGGCCTTCTGACCGATCGCGACATAGACGCAGATTACGCCCGTTCCCTTCTGGTTGATGATTGTGTCGATCGCGATCGCCGTCTTCCCCGTGCCACGGTCACCGATGATGAGCTCGCGCTGGCCGCGGCCGATCGGGATCATTGCATCAACGGCCTTGATTCCCGTCTGCAGCGGCTCCTTCACCGGCTGACGGACGATGATGCCCGGCGCCTCGCTCTCCACCTTGCGAGCAGCCTTGGCGTTGATCGGGCCGCGCTCGTCCAGGGGACGGCCGAGCGAATCGACAACTCGTCCAATCAGCTCTGGCCCGACGGGGACCTCGAGTACCCGCCCGGTGCGACGAACCTCGTCACCTTCGCGCAGCTCCAGGTAGTCGCCCAGGATGACGGAGCCGATGTTGTCCTCTTCCAGGTTCAGCGCCAGCGCCGTGATGACGTTCCCCGTCTCCGATGACGTGACGTTCAGCATCTCACCGGCCATTGCCTTGGACAGGCCATATATACGGGCGATACCGTCCTTTACCTCGAGCACCGTTCCCACATCTTCGACCTGCAGGTCGTTGAGGTCGGCGGCTTCAATCTCACGTAGGAGGATGTCCTTGATTTCGCCAGGACGGAGCGCGGTGTCAGTGGCCATGATTCGCAGATGTAGAGGCGACCGTCGGTCGCCTCCTACGTGTTATGATGGGCTTGTCGTGGGGAGAGCTTGTGAAATTTATCACAAGCCCTCGACTACTGCAACGCGGCTCCTGGTCCGCCCCTGAACGAAGCGGTCCACCAGGTCCACCGCCCTCAAGCCCGACAGCGATGCCGGCCGGGTGCTGGCAATTCGCTGAGTAGTGACGGCCAGATGCGACGACGACGCGAAGCCCAGCACCGCCGCCACGTCGCGAACATCATAACCCGGGTTCTTGCTCAGCTCGGCCGCCGAGATCAGCCGGACCAGGTCGATGACGCGTTTGAGATTGGCGCCCTTTCCGCGCGCGAAGTTACGACTCAGATGCTCCCGCGTGATTCCGATCGCTGCGGCCAGCTCCGACGTGGTGACCGGGCGCCCGCCGTACTGGACGATGGCGTGCCACGTCCTGCGCTGGGTCGGCGAGTCCAATCCGAGCGCCGGAGGCGGCTCGCTTAGCGCGCGGGCGAACCGGGCTGAGTAGGTCTGCGGGGTGATGAGATCGCGCGCGCACGGATCGTCCACCCGTTCGCACAGCACGTCCGCGAAGCCGAGCCCGGCACATCGCGCTACGGCCGTCCCGTCTGTTGTCCTGAGCGGGAGGAAGCCAAAAAAAGGCGTACTCGGGAAATCGATCGCGCGCGCGCCAATCGTCCACGCGTCTTCCGTGTGTCCGCCCACGTCCACCACCGCGGCGTCAATGAGATCGCAGCGCATCGCACGGTCGAATTCGTCGACAGTGCGCGCGACCACCGTGCGGCCGTGTCGCCGCGGGAATGCGGTGCGCGCGAAGCCTCGTGCACGCTCCCGGTCGGTATAGATAAGAACGCAGGGAATTGCAGGCGAGAGGGCATCGGTCGTGGACACGTTGGCCACGCTAGACGCCAGCCGTCGTTAACTCGAGGCTGGGCCTCCCTTCGATGAATTGGCGCACCACCGGATCGTTGGTGTGCTGAATCTCGTCCACCGTCCCCACCTGCCGCACCCGACCCTCGTACAGCATGGCGATCCGCGTTCCCACGGTGTACGCACTGCGCATGTCGTGCGTGATCACCACGCTCGTCACACCCAGCTTGTCGCGCATTCGGATCATCAGCTCGTCGATAACGGCCGACGTCACTGGATCGAGCCCAGTAGTTGGCTCGTCGTACAGGATGTACTTGGGGCGCTTGGCGATGGCTCGCGCGATTCCGGCCCGCTTGCGCATGCCGCCGGACAGCTCCGCGGGGTACCTGGACTCACTATCCGGCAGATCGACCAGCGCGAGCGACTCCTTCACCCGGTCGCTGATCTCCTTTTCCGACAGCGTGCGGCTCTTTCGCAGCGCCATCGCGACGTTCTCGCCCACGGTGAGCGAATCGAACAGCGCCGCAAACTGGAACACGTACCCGACCTTGGAGCGCAGTTCGTACAGCTCCTCGCGTGGCAGCTCCGGCACCTCCAGCCCGTCCACGAAGACGGTCCCCTTATCGGGGGTCAGCAGCCCTACGATGTGCTTGATGGCGACGGACTTACCCGTCCCCGAGTAGCCAATAATCACCATCGTCTCCCCCTCATCCACTTCGAGGCTGAAGCCCTGGAGAACGTGCTTGGTGCCGAAAGACTTGTAAACGTCGTCGAGCTTGATCATGGGCGGGGCGAGAAAATTACAAAGGTCAAATGTACTTGTAAGGGCGACCGGCGGTCGCCCTTCTCCGGACGCGACGCCGGCCGTCGTTCCACAATATGGAACGACGGCCGGCGAATACCACGATCATCCGGGCGACCGCCGGTCGCCCCTCCATTGTTACGTTACGCCGCGAAGCTGTTCAGAGCGCGGCCCACATCGCCCTCGCGCAAACGCTTGAGTGCGCGGTCACGCAGCTGCCGGACACGCTCGCGGGTGACGCCGAGCATGGATCCGATCTCTTCGAGCGTATGCTCCCGTCCGCCTTCGAGGCCGAAGTAGAGCTTGAGCACCTTCGCGTCACGCGGCGGAAGTGTCCGCAGCGCGCTCTCGATCTCGTCGTTGAGAAAGCGATTCATCGCCTCCTCTTCCGTGTCGGGCATCTCGTCCGCCACGAACCGCTCTATCAGCGAGCGATCGCCTTCCGGGTCCATTGGCGCATCCAGCCGTACGTCGCCGGTATTGAGCGCGGCGAGCGACTGTACAACGTCAACGGAGAGACCGGTGATCTGCGCCAGCTCGTCCGGCGTGGGCTCACGCCGCAGCTTCTGGCGCAGGATCTCCGACGCCTTGATGATGCGCGACAGGTCAGCCGTGCGGTTGAGCGGGACCCGGACGGTGCGCCCCTGCCGCGCGAGCGACGAGAGGATAGCCTGACGGATCCACCACACCGCGTACGAGATGAACTTCACACCCTGATCAGGGTCGAATTTACGCGCGGCCGTCAGCAGCCCAACGTTACCTTCTCCAATCAGGTCGATCAGCGGCAGACCGCGATTCTGATATTTTTTCGCCACTGAGATGACGAAGCGAAGGTTACGCTTCACCAACTCCTGCAGCGCATCCGCATCACCCGCGCGGATCTTGCGTGCGATCTCGATCTCTTCCGTGCCTTTGAGCAACGGGTACGTACTAACTTCGTACAGGTACTGATCCAGAATGTCGCGTTCGGGCTCACTCGGCGCGATCCCAGCCGGCGAGGTCCCGGTGCCCCGCCGCTTGCGCGTTTTCACTTCGGCCATTGTAGTGTAGCCTCTCTCTCTGCTCTATATGAATCAGACGCCGTGGGCGAACCGCGCGCGGCGCTGAATGCGTATGGGTTTTCTGCGCCCACACAGGGGGCGCGCGGTGCAAGATACCGGCCGACGGGCTCGTGTCTAGACCCTTAACTCGACGAAAATTCTTGACTTTCACGATACCCCCGGATATGCTTCGCGGTTCCTAACGGGGCGACCATTTCGACCCGGATTCAGGGGCGGTAGCTCAGTTGGTAGAGCGCTTGAATGGCATTCAAGAGGTCAGGGGTTCGATCCCCCTTCGCTCCACTGGGCAGAACGGCTGTTTATTGATGGTGATGGTGTGGTTTGCGGGAGTAGCTCAGTTGGTAGAGCACAACCTTGCCAAGGTTGGGGTCGCGGGTTCAAGTCCCGTCTCCCGCTCTGTCCTGCCATTTGTCCCGGGCAGCGACTAGGTAGTTCAGGAAGGGCCGAGGGGCGGTTAGCTCAGTTGGTTAGAGCGCCACGTTGACATCGTGGAGGTCACAAGTTCGAGTCTTGTACCGCCCATGGTTTTTGAGCAGTCGGGGGAGGCCTCAGGGCTTCCTTAAGTACATCAGTACGTCCAGTGTCATTCGAGTACATCATGCGCCCGTAGCTCAATTGGATAGAGCATCTGACTACGGATCAGAAGGTTGGGGATTCGACTTCCTCCGGGCGCACTAGCTAACCCAAATGTCCCACCGTCAGTTAGGGCGGTGGGATTTTTTTTGGTTCGGTGAGGTGCAGCGTCTGGGTCAGTCTGGCGGTTCGCAGCGGGGATTCGAACGATACGCGAGACGCAGTGGTAATCCAGCGGAGTGGGCGCGAAGATATTGCGCGGGTCCTACGCACCATTGGCGG
>JBPCQO010000271.1:0-14887 GCA_050998035.1 Gemmatimonadaceae bacterium
AGAAGGGAATCCAGCGCGCGTACCGCATGCGCAAGCTCCCGACGCCCAAGCGCGTGCTGGAGGTGGGCCGGAAGTGGGCTCCCTACCGCACTATAGCGTCCTGGTATCTGTGGCGAAGCCTGGATGCAACGGCGGAGAACAGGCAAGGGAAGTGACGGCGCTCACGCCGTCGCGCACTCGCGACGTCTAATCGTTACGTGCGCTCTTTCGCGCACTCGATAGCCAGCGCGTACTGGAACCGGCGCGGGTCTTCCACGTCAGCGAATACGGGATCAGCAGCGTCTCCAGCTTCGCACCGCCTGATACTGGAGAACCCTGCCTGCTTCAGCTCGTACGCAAGCGACTTGAAATCCCACATCCAGCGCTGCCGGCTTCCGAGCGAGCTCTCCAGTGATCGGGCGAGCTTGGTTGAAAGCCGTCTGGGCGCAACCTCGACGCCGAACTTCCCCTCGCGCATGAACAGCATTGCGGCAAGCGGGTCGGCTGATTCTATGTACTTGCGCACCGAATACTCCAGATCCGGAAGCACCATGCGGAATAGGCCGCCTGGTCGCAGCAGCTCGAACGTCTGCTGCAGCGCGAGCCTGCATTGATCCAGCGGTAGGTCCTGCAGAACGTGGCTGCAGTACACTCCGGCACAGGAGCCCCTCGGGACCGGCAGCCCGAGAAGAATGTCGCCGTATTCAACGTTAGCCGGAAAGCGGCGGCCATTCTTGGTGTACAGTCGACCCAGCACCGGCAAGCGCTCGAACCGGAGCGTCGGGGATGCGTCGAAATTCCTCCACGTACTCGGCGCAGCGAAGCCGCAACCGAACTGCACATGGGCGTTAAGCATCAGCGCGTTGCCGCAGCACGGCTCTCGATCGAAAGGTGATCTATCAAGACATCGAATATATCGACCACACGCGCTAGGTCGAACTCTTTACCGCTGCCGCATCGGGAGGCGGGGCGCCCGCGGGGGCTCCGTCTCTCTCTTCCTCGCCCGGCAGCACGGTGAACGGCAACAGAATAGATATGCGCCTGTTCGCCTGATCCATCGGGTTGGTAGGAACGCGCAGATTGCGGTCGGCCATGCCGCGAACTTCGATGATGCGATTCGCGTCCACTCCCACCGCTTCAAGCGTGCGCCGCGCGGCATTCGCACGATCGGCCGACAGCTCCCAGTTGGTGTACGCGGCGTCGCTTCCGAACTGCTGCGAGTCGGTGTGCCCTTCGATGATGATCGGCGTGCGCAGCGATTTCAGCTCCTGGCCGATCAGGTGCAGTGCGACCACCATTACCGGTGTCATCTGCGCCGATCCGTTACGGAAGAATGTCTGTCCGTTGCCAGATTCGATCAGCTCGATGCGCAGCCCGCCCTTGGTCTTCACCGCCTCCACGTGCGCGCCCATGATCTTCAACTCTTCCGTGGCGTTGATACGATCGTGGAGATCGTGCGCCACTTGGGTAAAGCGCTTCTCTTCCGCCGACCGGACGAGCAGGCGCATTGAGAGCTTGGGCGCGGCGGTCGTGCTGCCGTTGGCCATGATGTTGGAGCCGGATGAGAAGCCCTTCTTGAATCCGACTGGGTTGGAGAAGTATCCCTCGATCGAGTCCTTCATCTTCTGGTCCATGCTGAGCAGCCACATGACCATGAAGAAAGCCATCATCGCGGTGACGAAATCTGCGTAGGCTACTTTCCAGCTACCGCCGTGGTGCGCCGCATGCTTTTTCTTCTTTTTGACAATGCGGATTACCTTGTTTTCTTTTCCGAGCGACGGCGGCATGAGCTAGACGCGGCGGTTAGGCCGCGCGCCTGCGTGTGAGGGATTCCAGATCCCCGAAGCTCGGCCGGTCCGCGGGCTCGATGTTGCGGCGGGCAAACTCCACTGCGGTCATTGGTGAATCGCCGCGCGCGAAGGCGAGTAGCGCGGTGCGAATCGACATCATGTATGCCTCCTCCGACTTGAGACGCGTCTCCACAGCTGTGGCGATTGGTCCGATCACGCCATAAGAGAGCAGGATGCCGAGGAACGTGCCCACGAGCGCAGCCGCTACCTTCTCGCCAATCTCCGAGGCGGCGCCGCCGATGGACCCCATCGTGATCACTACCCCCAGTACCGCTGCCACGATGCCAAATCCAGGCATGGCGTCGCCCACCTTGTTGAGCGCCGCCGGAACCTGCATCGCCTGTTCGTGCTGGCGCTCCAGATCCAGGTCCAGAATCTCAGCCAGGTGATGGTCCTCGACAGCGCCAGTGAGCAGGACCTTGAGAGTGTCCGTCAGGAACGACACGGCGTGATGGTTCTTTGCGACCGATGGATACTTGCTGAAGATGTCAGACTTTTCCGGCTCTTCGATGTGTGACTCGAGCCCGATCAGTCCTTCCTTACGCGCCTTCTGAAAGACGTCGTACAGAAGTTGCAACAATTCGCCGTATGCCTTCTCGTTGTACGGGTTCGGCTTCATGAGTCCGAGCACATCACCGAAGACACGCTTGATGAGCGCCGGCGGATTTCCGATCACCATCGATCCCAGGGCCGCGCCGCCGATAATGAGGAATTCGGAGAATTGCATCAACACGCCGATCTTGCCATGGTGCATGGTGTATCCGCCCATGATACTCCCGAACACGATGACCAGCCCAATGATTACGAACACGCGTATCTTTCCCGACTGGTTTCAGTCAACGCGTGGCTGGCCCATGTTCTTCCCATGTGAGACAGTATCGGTGGTCTGATGGCAAAACTGGACTTGGGCGCGGAGGAGCCGCGCCAGAATGGCTGGCCAGAAGTCCTCGACAAGCTCATTCTGGGAGTTACTCACCAGATCAGCAACCGTGTGGCGACGCTCGCCGGTGTGTCTGACATACTGGCTGGTGATCCATCCATCCCGCCCATTCTTCGTGCGCTGGCGGACGAGGTCCCCAGGCTGGAAGAGAGCATCCGGCTGCTCCGCCTTCTGGCGGTTCCGGACAACGAAATGGAGGAAGCTCTGGAGGCTCACCGTCTGGTGGATGATGCAGTCGCCCTCGCACGTCTGTCATCCGATACGTGGGAGGTGGAGTACGTCGTTCAGGACGGTCGTGGCGCCCCTCCGGTGCTCGCACGCCCCGTTGCCTTCACTCACACCATTCTTGTAGCCTTGGCTGCGGCCGCGGCTGAAAGCGGCGAGCAGCGTACGGTGACAATACGGTTTTCCGTTGTGGATCCGGATCTGTTCATCTTCGCAAACGACCACCGGGTGCTCGCGCGGCTTCTGAGCGCCGGACGAACTGGAGACGAATGAGCAGCCCTACTTTGGTTTTTTCACCGGGATGGCGGTTGCCCAGTCCTGCGCGTCCGTCACCACGTTGGCGCGCTTGTTCTCGTCGGCGATCTGGTTCACGATCTCACCGCGCAAGATCGTAACGTCGCTCGGCGCCTCGATCCCAAGGCGCACGCCGCTGCGGTCGCACTGGAGTACGACAATCTTGATCCCGCCATCGATGATAAGCGTGTCGCCGGGCCGCCGCCCCAGTATCAGCATGGGTGTATCAGGAAGATAACGCTGTGGCGGCCCGTGCGTGCAACCGCTGTGCAACGACGCCGAGTACGCTAGCGAATCATGTCCAGCAGCGTCTGCGACATGCCATCAGCGGCCGTGATTACCTTGGCGGCTGCGGCATATGCCTGCTGACGCTTGGTCAGCTCTATAAGCTCGTCGTCGGTCGAGACGCCGCTCATGCTCTGGCGCTGCGCCTCAGCCTGAGTGGTCAACGTCTCGTATACTGTCGCCGATGAATCAGCGTCGCTGGTATCGACACCTACCCGGGTAACAACGTCACGGTAGTACTCGCCGAATGACGTTGTCAGCGTGCTGCTGCCGGTCTTGAGGATGTTTGTCGTATCGGTGCGCATCCCAGCCATGGAATTGGCAACGGCGCTGTTGCCCGAAGCGTTCTGGACGTTGCTCGATGCGATGTACGATGCGTCTGACGCGACTGCGCTGGACAGCGAGATCGATCCAGCTGTCGTTTTGCTGGGATCAAAGAAGTCCACATTCGACCCAGTCGGTGGTGCAGCCGCGTTCCAGTTGGAATTTCCGAGCGCGTCGCCCGCCTGAGTCCATCCGGTGCGGTGCAGAGCGTTGATCTTGCTGACGAGAGACGCTGCCATGTTGTCCAGCTGCTTCTTCGCTGCCGGAATATCCGTGTTGATGACGCCGAGTGCTGCGCCCAGCGAGCCGCTTGGTGCCCCGATCGTCGATCCTCCACTCGTCTTGAGCGTGAGTGCTCCACCACTTGGGTCCAGGGATAGCCGCTTGCTGGTCACACCGTCGACTATCGCGATCCCGCCCAGGTACAGCGTGGCCGCGCCGTTCGCCTCCTCCAGTGATCGGACCGGGACGATCTTGTTCATCTCGTCAATCGCTCGATCGCGCACGTCCCGCAGATCGTTGGCCGTATGGCCGCCGCTCTCCGCAGCCACGATCGATCTATTGAGACCCGCGATTTGAGAGGTGTACTGATTGAGCGAATTTACCTGATTATTAACTTGCTCATTTGAGGATGCTGTAACACCGTCCAGATTGCTCGAAAATCGGTTGAGCGTGGACGCGAGTTGTCCGCCGCGCTCCTGAACGACGCTCTTGGCAGCTGTGCTGTTGGGACTATTAGCCAGGTCGCCCCAGGCGCCCCAGAACTGGTCCAGCGTGGACGATAGCCCGGTGTCCGAAGGCTCACCAAAGATGTTGCTTACCTGCGTGAGCAGGTCCCGGCGGGTTCCGTATGTGCCCGCCTGCGACGCCTGCGAACGGTAGCTGGTGTCGAGCATGGTGTCACGCACACGCGTGACGTTGGCGACAACCACTCCAGTTCCGACGGCGCCGTTGGGCGTGTACAGCGGCACGTTGGGCTGGAGGTCCACACGCTGCCTGCTGTATCCATCCACAGTCGCGTTAGCGATGTTGTGCGACGCTGTCTCCATGGCTGAAGTCTGTGCCTGGAGCGCGAGTCGTGCGGAACTGAGTACGGCGGACCCAATGGACATCGTTACACCCTCACTGTTCGGGCTACGCGGTTCGCGAGAACGCGGTTGCGGCGGAGCGCGTGTACGCGGTCGGGCCGGTCACGCCATACCCAGCCTGCTGGGCGTCGGCCGGAGCCCCGCGCATTGCGCGCACGAACGACTCGCTGTTGGAGAGCGCCTCGCGTAGAATGCGGCGGTTGGTTTCGATCTCGCGCGAGAGCTTGCGTGCAGCATCCTGAAGCTCGTCGCGATCCGTGCGCAGTCGCGGCGTCATCCATGGACCGAGCGCCTCTTCGAGCTGCTTCACTCCGGTATCTTCGCTGCACCCCATCATGCTGTTTATGGAACGCCGCCGCTTACGCGCTTCACCAAGCGTGAGGAGCAAGCGATGGGTCGCGAAAACCGAATCGTCCACACCCTGCAGGTCGTCCACGCCAACGGCGGAGCGCTGTGCCAGCACCACGCCAATCAACTCATCGATCAGCTTCCTCTCAGAAGTGAGCGCATTGGATAGTGCGTCCAGTGCAGCGGGTGAGACGGGGCGTGGCAGAGCCGTGGGATAGGTATTAGGGTGACTTGAGCCCGAGGCGTGGTACTGCTGCATCGTCATGGTCGCGAGCTCCGAGTTGCCGGTGATGACAGGGTGCGCGTCACTTTGTAGCGGTCTGGTCAGCTGCCGCGGCTGCGCCGGTTTCAGGCGCGGCTCCGGCGGTACTCTGCTGCTTGATGGCGTTGCTCATCTGCCTGTAGATAGATTCGCTCAACCCGTGCTGCCATTTCATCGGAGTATCGGACGCGACGTGCTGGTCCAGTAGCCCGGTGAACATTTCTTCGCCCGAGCCGCCGTTGAACGCCCCGTCCGTGGGCACGGTTTCACGCATCGACTTATACATCTGCTCCACGAATGCGCCTTCCATCTGCTGTGTAGCCTTCCTGAGCTTGGCGTCCTTGGCCGCTAAACCTGCGGCGAGTGAATGCGTCGCCCCGGGTGACGGCGGAGCCTTGGGCGGGATCTTCATCGGATGGTGACCTCGGCGGAGAGTGCGCCGACCTCGCGGAGCGACTCGAAGATCGCGGCGATATCGGAGGGTGAAGTCTGGACCGCCTGCAGCGCTGAAGCCACGGCCTGCACGGATGCCCCGTTGGCTACCCGAACTGCCTGAGTGCCCGCGGTGGGACCATTCGTCCCTGCCGCGGCCGGCTTGGCTGCAGCCGCCGCACCCGCCCCCCCGATCGTCAATGTGACGCCGCCATGGCTGACCACGGCACCGCCTACAGTGATGTCGCCGCCGGCCACCACGCTCCCGTCTCGGCTATCGATCACGAGCCGATTCGCACGGTCGGGGGTGACCTTGAGGTCCTGGATCTTTACCAGTGTGGTTGAGCGGTCGCCGGTGGCTGGAAGCGTCAGGGTGATAGAGCCCGGATCCTCAACCTTGGCTGTATTTCCGCCGATCGCCTGATTGATGGCAGCCGCGATCTTGGTGGCCGTTCCAATGTCGGGATCCTTGAGCAGAAGCTTGGAAGCGCTGGCGAAGCTGGAGCGCGCCATGTCGCCCTCAAGCAGGCCACCGGAGGGAATCCGCCCCGACGTCTCCACAGTATTGAAGTCGCGCGAGCTTATGTTGCCGTCGCTCATCAGCACCGAGCCCTGTGCCGAGGCCAGAGAACGCGTACCGGCATCGGTCACGAGCGGCGTCATCCACAGGGTGCCGCCTCGGAGTGAGCGCGCATCGCCGAGCGATGATATGGTGACATTGAAGCGTCCACCAGAGCGCAGGTATGGCGATACCTCAGCGGTTACGAGGACAGCGGCCGCATTGCGCGTGCGCAGCGCTTCGGCGGGAATCTCGATGTCGAAGCGGCGGAGCAGGTTGGCCACCGATTGCACCGTCTGTCCGCCGCTGCTACCGCCGGCACCACGATCGCCGGTGCCGTCCAGTCCGACCACGATACCATAGCCGAGCAGGCGGACCGGCGTGGATCCGTCTGTGATGGTGATGTCGCGGATGCGGGCATCCTGGGCGCCGGCCTGAAATGGCAGAAGTGCGAATGCACTGAGAGCGAGCGTGATAATTTCGAGAACACGTCTCATGGCAGCGCGTTTCATGACAACGTGTTTCATGGCCAGAACGCTCCGAGTAGCCGTCCGATGATGCCGCTCTTGGCCTTGCCGAGTGGTCCTTCAGCCTGGTAGTCGAGCTGCGCGTCGGCCAGACGGTATGATTGTACGATGTTCTGGGGCGATACATCCTGCGTGCGAACCCAGCCGGTGAGCGTGAGGTTGACCTTACTCTGCTCCACGTTGATCGCCTTGGCGCCCTTGAGCTGCATCACACCGTTGGGTGATATGGCCACAACGCGCGCGCTCATCTCTGTCGTGAGCCTGTTGGTGCGCGCATCGAGCCCGCTGTTCTGCGACTCGTTGTCGTTGTTGGACGTGATGCCGAACTGCTTGCTGCTGGATGGAGTGCTGAGCCCGAAGCCCAGCGAGCGCCGGCGACTTTCGCGCGCGTTCACCTGCTTGTCGAGCGATGTCAGCGTGTACTCATCCACCAGGATGGTGACGATGTCACCCAGATGATAGTCGCGCCGGTCCGACGTCCACGACTGACGGCCGGGGAGCGCCGTGGACATTAAGGGTGGGGCGGTATCCGCGGCCGGCTGTGCTGCACCTTGTTTCGCTGCACTTTTTACCTGCGCCGGGGTCTGCGCCTGCGCTGTCGACACGATACAAGCAGCGGCTGCACCAACCGCAATCGCGGCAATCCTTCTCATTGGAATCACATCACCCTCACGGTGTTGGCAGCGGTGACAACACCGCGGAGTCGTTTCCTGTTGTCGAGCTTCACGTACACCGGATCGCCCTGTCTACCACTTCCTATCGCCGTGCCTCTGACGCTGATGGTGACTTCGGGCGTCGAGTAAACGACTTCGACAGCGTCACCGCTCGATACCAGGTCTGGGCGCGACACACCTGGCTCGCGCAGAATTTCACCCGTGCGGATACTTCGGCGCGCGATCCATCCGGCCGTGATGCGCGCCGTGTCTGACGAGCTTGCCGTCACGCCAGTTGTATCCGTCCACTTCATGTCAGCGGCGCTGAGGACGCTACCACGTGCGAGATCGTGTGTGGCAATCGCCACGCGTTGAACATGGAGCGTTGCGTTTGGTGTGGCGCTCTGCGCGCTCGCAATGTGCACGTGTGCTATCTGCGTAACGGAGATCAGGATGGTGGCACAGGTGAGGATATGCTTCATCTATCGAGTGGCATTAGCGCATCAGAGAGTTGGCGACCTGCGACATGTCTTCGCTGTTCTTGATTGCCTTGGAGTTGATCTCGTATGCGCGCATGGCGGTGATCATATCCACCATCTCCTGAACGATTTCGACGTTGCTCGACTCCAGGTATCCCTGGGCAATTCGTCCCATCCCCTGGTCTTGCGGGAAGCCGCGTACGGCCTCACCGGAGGCTGGCGTCTCGGTGAACAGGTTCTGGCCCATTGATTCCAGGCCGGATGGATTTGCGAAGCGGACGAGCTCGATGCGGCCGATCTCCTGGTCCGTACCGTTGCCGCCAACACTTTTGGCAGTCACCACGCCCGTCGCGGATACTACGATAGAGCCGGTGTCACGCGGAACTTTGATTGGCGGCTGGACGGCGTAGCCACCGTTGGTTACGAGCACGCCCTGATCGGAAACCTGGAAACTTCCGTCGCGCGTGAACGCAGCGTTGCCGTTCGGTAGCTGTACCTGGAAGTAACCCTCGCCTTCGATCGCAAAGTCGAGTGGGCGTTCGGTCTGTTCCAGAGCCCCTTGTGATTCAACGCGCTGCACGGCGTTAAGCCGCGTACCGCGTCCCACCTGGACCGCGGGTAGCTGTTCAGTGTCGCGTGAGCCAAGCGTCGCTGGGCCCTGCACGGTCTGATACAGCAGATCTTCGAAATGGGCGCGGCTACGCTTGAAACCTGTGGTGTTGACGTTGGCCAGGTTGTTGGCGATGACCTCGGTGCGCGTCTGCTGCGCTGCCATCCCGGTCGCTGATGTGCGAAGTGCTGGATCCATTCTAGGTTCTCCTTAGTTAGCGGGCCGACCCAGCTCGCCGGTCGCGATACCGCGTGCGCCGTCGATCGTGGTCATTGCTTTCTGTACAGCGGTGTAGGCCCGCTGAATTGATATCATGTCCACCATCTCGCCCACGGACGAGACGTTGCTCTGTTCCAGCGAGCCCTGGCGTATGGAGACCGTGTCAGGGTCCACGCGTGCGCGCTTGACGGGAGGGACGAAGAGCCCGCTCCCCTCGCGCAGCAGCGGTGTGTTGTCGGGAACGGTCTCCACCTTCAGACGCCCGACTTCCGCCTTGTCCACCATTACAGCGCCAGTGCGTGTGATCTGGATCTCGCCAGCCTGCGCGTCGCCGCGACTGGAGACGCGTATAGTGCCGCCCTCACCCATTATCGCGTTGCCGGCCGGATCGGTGAGGGTGCCGGTGTTATCTACCCGGAGCGCTCCACCGCGGGAGAGGCGCTCGCCGTTCGGTGTCTGCACGACCATGAATCCGCGACCTTCGATTGCGACGTCGAGTGGATTACCGGTGGTGTTGAGCGGGCCTGGGGTGAAGTCCGTAACCGCATTGGCTGCCGGTAGGGAGCCTTCCACCATCTGCGCAAAGACCTTCTGGCTCTTGAAGCCATCGGTGGAGACGTTGGCGAGGTTGTTGGACGACACTTCCTGCCTGCGCTCCCAATAGCGGAGTGCTGCTGCGGAGCTGGACATGCCATTTGGTCGAACACTGGTACCCATTGACGGATCTCGGGTGAGGACACGGACCGTAAGGGCAACACGGGGACCAGATTGGGTGTTACACCGGTCATGGAGTCAAACCGTGTCCCAACAGTGACTTACGCAACTCAACGTGGTAGCCGGAGCTGCAGCAAGGGTCGGCATGTCTTGCCGGATCGGCACAATCTGCCGCTATAGTGCAGGCAAAAGGCGCCAGCGTGAATGTGCGATCTCGTGAAGCTGCTCAGCAAATGCGTCGCCAGCGACCCGATGCTCGCCGACATTGAGATCGAGTGCACGGCGTATACGTCGCGTGGCTCAGGCCGCACCCGCACCGGTGGCGGCTCTGGAGGTCACGATGCCGCGGTCACAATCAGGCTCAGTTCCTCATATCCGGTTGCTCCGTATGCAGCACCTTGTCGATCCCCGCGCCTTTCAGGTGTACGTCCAACTGCGGGTACGGGATTTCGATGTTCCGTTGGCGGAAGTCGATGAGGATCCGCTCGAACAGTCGCCACCGAAGCGCGGCGAGCTCGCGCGGGTCGGTGATGAAGAAGATGAGCTCCAGGGTGACGGAGCTATCTCCGAGCGCGGTGATGGCTACGAAAGGCGGCGGGTCGGTGGCCACGACGGGCTCACCGACCGGTAGCGCGAGTAACGTCGTCCGCGCGGCTTCGATATCGGCGCCGTAGCTCACTCCCACCGGAACACGCACCCGCGTTTGCTGCCTGAGTGAGAAGTTATACAGCGTCGCGCCGGTAATCTCCTTGTTGGGGATGACGAGAATGCCATCGTCGCGCGTTTCGATCCGGGTGGTGCGGAGCGTGATGCGGCGAACTCGGCCCTGTGACTCTTTCACCCGTACCCAGTCACCGACGCGGATGGAGCGGTCCCACAGGATTATGAAACCGGAGATGATGTTGGCGAAGACGTCCTGTGCGGCGAAGCCGACGGCGAGCCCCAGGATGCCGAGTCCGGCAATCACTCCGCCCAGGTTAAGGCCCAGAGTATCGAGCGCTTCCACGGTGCCCAAGATCAGCAACACATATCGCGCGACTGTGAGCGCGAGATCCACCGCTTCGGGTGCCTTGGCGCGCAGGCGAGCTCGGTTGCCCACCACGCCCAGAGCAGCGGCCGAAGCGTAGAACACCGCGAACGTCAGGAGCGCCGCCGCGAGCGATGCCGCACCAACGATCCAAGCTGCCAACAGACCGGCTAGGAGCAGTCCGAGTGTGCCAGCGTTGCGCGCGGCGGTGCCTTCCACGATGCCTTCCTCACCCCCCGCCCGACGACGCGCGAGCGAGCGAACCCAAACGGTGAGGCTGAGTATTACTGCCGCGACAACAAACGCGATGGCCAGCCTGGGGAGCAATCTCATTACTGAGGCATATGCTCCCGCTGCCCAGTCAGTAAACCTGTCCGGCACCGACGAGAGGGAGTCGCTGAACAGCCGCCGTGCCGCGCGTCCTACCTCCGGACCGATATGCGTCGTGTCGACCCTCGAGCTGTCGGTTGCACCGTGGGAGAGGAGCTGTTGGAGCTGAGTCAAGAGGAGGAGAGAGGGGCGCATCGTTGCAACCTCATCATGTGCTTAGCC
Organism: Gemmatimonadaceae bacterium; assembly: GCA_050998035.1. Taxonomy (GTDB): domain Bacteria; phylum Gemmatimonadota; class Gemmatimonadetes; order Gemmatimonadales; family Gemmatimonadaceae; genus Fen-1247. The sequence continues at coordinate 11,368 of JBPCQO010000271.1, forward strand.
CAGCGCCAGGGGCAGCCGAACGCAACACGGGCCGGCGAAGACATGTTCTTCGCCGGCCCGTGTTGTGGAGCAATCAGTCAAGCGTTGGTCGATTACTTACCCTTTCCGCCTTTGCCACCGCCTTTCCCGCCACCACCCTTTCCACCTTTCCCGCCCGAACCGCCACCTTTGTCTGGCATTGTACAGTTCTCTCGGTAAGGTCACCGCTTCCCGCGTTCGCGGGTTGAGCGAGCGACGTCAAAGGAACATTGTGCAGGATGTGGGCCGAACGCTAACTGGGGCTGACCCGAACGTTTGCTTGTGGTGGTTTGGGTCGGTAACGGAGTCGAGCTGAAGGTGGTTGCTAGCTTCAACCGATACGGTCACATTGCTACTGCTCTGGTTTATTCCTATGAGAGGTCAGGAATGTTTCTGCCGTTCGGCTTGCTCGTAGGAGGTGCTGTTCTGATGGGACCGAGCCACGCTGTTCCCGTTGCTCTCGATTCCACAGGAACGATCGTCGTACTGGTGACCGACTCTGTGGGACACTCCATAGGCGGAGCTTCGATACGCATCGACGGCATCGCGATCGCACCAACCGACGACTTTGGCAGTTCCACGATCAGCGTCAGGGCGGACCGGCGTCATCTGGTTCAAGTTCGCGCGTTTGGCTACGCACCGGCCGAGTTCTCGGCAAATATGGCGGCCGGACAGACGAAGGTGGCAGAGGTTCCGCTTGGCTCAATCGCGGCTTCAATCGCGGCACAGCTACCAGGGGTGCGCGTCACCGTGCATCAGACGGACGCCAGGCGATCCGATCCTGGGCTCGCGGGGTTTGCGCACCGGCGCGAGACGCTCGGCGGGACGTTCATCAATGCTGAGCAAATCAGAGAGCGCGGATCCCCTCCACTTTCCTTGCTGCTGCGCGGAGCACCCGGCGTGGCCGTCATGTCGTCTGTAGTGAACGGCATGACGGAGTCGCGACTCAGCATGAGGGGAGCTCCGAGTGTTTCGGGCTGTCCGATCCAGCTCTACGTCGACGGCCACAGTACACCGCTCCCGCCGGGCGATCTCAACATTGATCACATCATCAGCACACGCGAGCTGGCCGCTATCGAGGTGTATCCGTCCAGTGCGTGGGTCCCTGCACAGTTCATGGGCCCTACAAGTGGATGCGGCACGTTGGTGCTCTGGACAGTCGATGCACTTACGCGATAGCAGGCCACAGGTGCAGCCTATCCCACAAAGCTCCGCATTGAGCCCAGCTCGCCACGCAACTTGCCCAGCGCCTTGGACCTGATCTGACTCACCCTGCTCTCGGTCAGGCTCAGCACCGTCGCGATCTCGTGCAGCTTTAGTTCCTCGAAGTAGTAAAGCGACAACACCACGCGCTCCTGTTCCTTGAGTCCCATCAACGCTTCACGAAGCAGTGAGACTTCCTGCTCATGGTTGAGCGTTTCTTCGATGTCGCCGTGCGTCTCATCGGCCAGGAAGTCGGCCGGCGAAGCGGGGCCGGAGTCGTTCTCGCTCGGCTGCCGATCCAGCGGGAGCTGCACGGCGTTCTCGACGTCGGCTTCCCACTTCCACAGCGTGTCCACGTCCACACCAAGGTGCTCGGCCATCTCCGTTCGTTCCGGCGGCCGGCCAAAGATCCGCTGCAGTGTTTCGCGCGCGGTTCCCATCTCGCGCGCCTTGCGGCGCACAGAGCGGGGGACGTGATCCTGCCGCCGCAGCTCGTCCAGGATGGAGCCGCGAATGCGCGGCGCGGCAAATGTGCTGAAGGCCAGACCGCGTGACGGATCGAATCCCTCGAGCGCGCTCATCAGTCCCATCGTCCCAGCGCTGACCATCTCGTCCACGTCGGCCTTGGCGGCCAGCGTGCGCGATAGCTGTCGCGCCACGTGGTGTACCAGTCCGAGGTGCTCGGTGAGCAGCTGCTCACGCGCCAGCTCACTTCCATTCGCGAATTCTGTCCAGAGTTGCATATCAAGGGTTGTCATGATGCCATCCTCCGCTCGCCACGGCGCGAAGCGCCTCGGTCTGCTGTCGTCGGTACAAGTTCGTCGTCCAGTCGTGTCGCAAGATCATGCAACGCCATCATCGCCTGTCTGTTCACAGCGATGCTGTTCGCCGCATTAACTGCTGAAGAATCTTGTAAAGGTGCTCCCGCCTCTCCACCTGCTCTTTCCACGTCCAACCCCGATACCGCTTCGGGCACCGATCCGGCATAACCGACCATCTCACCGAGGAAGTGACTCGCAGCACCCTGGATGCGTTCGTATGTCTTGAGCGCGTCGCGCTCCTCGCTTCGGTTCACCAGCACTTCAATTGACGCGTCTTGAAAGCGGTCACGCACCAACTTGATGAGTGCATATGCCGATGACACCGATACGATGTCATGCGTTGTGACCACCACTACGCGTGCGAATCCAGGGGTGCATGCCTCCAGGATGTCGGCCCATCGGGAGCCACCATCCACCACGTTGAGCGCGGGCACCGCGTCCTGCATGATCTTCGCGATGGTGGAAACTCCGGTCTCCGCCATCCCCGAAGCAATGACGACGCGAGGTGTGCGAAGGTCATGCGGCATTTGCCAACTCCCACATTCCGACACTGTGCAGGTTGACCACGGATGGAAGTTCGGCCAGCGATATCACCGGTAGCGCAGGTAACACGGGCTCAATCAGCCGACGCACGCCCACTCGTAAACTCGGTGATGTGACCAGCGGCACCGGGCGTCCCTCAGACGAGTGCGCTGTGGACATGTCGTTCAACTCGCGCAGCAGGCGCGCGAGCGCGTCTGGGTTGAGCAGCGACAGTCCAGGCTGGGCGGTGCGGGGCGAGAACAGTCCCGTCAACGCCTGCTCCAGGCGCGGTCCCATTGTTATTCCGCGTACCGACGCATCGGGCTCCGCGTACAGTCGCGCAATCACGTTGCTGAGCGAGCGACGTACGTGCTCGGTGAGAGCCTCGGGATCCTTGGTGGTGTCCGCGGCGTCGCCGAGTGCCTCGAGAATGGTGACGAGATCCCGAATCGGAATACGCTCGCGCAATAGGCGTTGTAGCACGCGGTGTAGTGTGCCGAGCGAGATCTTTGCGGGAACGATGTCCTCGACGAGCGCCGGATGTGTCTTCTTGAGCGTCTCGACCATCTCCTGAACGTCCTGTCGCCCAAGCAGCTCGGCTGCGTTGGCCTTGAGAACTTCCATCAGGTGAGTCGCCACAACCGTGGACGGCTCGACCACCACGTAACCGTAAGCTTCCGCGTCCGCACGACGGTTGGCCGCGATCCAGCGAGCAGGCATTCCGAAGCTCGGATCAACGCCGTCAATTCCCTCGATCGGGGAGATAACGCCGCCAGTGTTCAACGCCATCATGAAGCGCGGCATCACTTCGGACCGCGCCATCTCGCTCCCACGCAGCTTGATGATGTACTCGTTGGACGGTAGCCGGATGTCGTCGCGGATGCGCACCGGCGGAATCAGAATACCCAGCTCCACCGCCGCCTGCTTGCGCAGCATGGAGATGCGCTCAAGCAAGT
>JBPCQO010000303.1:0-3910 GCA_050998035.1 Gemmatimonadaceae bacterium
GGTCGGGTAGCGTTCAAGGTGCTACGCGAGCGCCTACGTCAGGATCCCACAGCAATCGCGCGCTTCATGCGCGAGGCTGTACTCGGCGCGCGCGTGCAGCACCAGAACGTGGTGGAGACTATTGAAACCGGCGAGGCCAATGGCGGGGTTCCGTTCCTGGCCATGGAATGGGCTCCGGGCGAGATTCTCGAGACATACGTCAAGCGAAATGGGGCGATGGCTCCCGACGAAGTCGCGACGGTAATCGTTCAGATAGCGGCGGCGGTCGAGGCGGCCCACTGCCAGAACATTGTGCACCGTGATCTCAAGCCTGACAACCTGATCTACGATCCGGAGACGCGTAAGGTAAAGTTGCTCGACTTTGGCATTGCCGCGGACACATCGTCGCCTGCCGAAGATCGGTTGACGCGCGCCGGTTTCTTTGTGGGAACGTTGATGTACGTAGCACCGGAGGCACTGTCTGGCGAGCTGGTGACGGCGGCAGCGGATCAGTATTCGCTCGCCAACATCGCGTATTTCCTGCTCACAGGCTGCCATCCATATTCGGCCAAGCAGCCACGCGAGATGTTCACCCAGCTGTTGACGATGCCACCCATCCCGCTGAACCAAGCGACCGAGGAGCACCAGTTCCATCCGGAAGTCGAGGTCGTGATGACGAAGGCGTTATCCCGCAGTCCCAAGGATCGGTACTCAAGCGTGATGGAGTTCGCCTCCGATCTGGAGCGGACGCTGGCGCTCCAGATCGAGGAACCGGGCATGATGAAGAAGCTATTTCGGCGCTTCTCCCGGCAGCCAAACGGAAAACGTTGATCCCTTGCCCAACTCACTCTCGAGCGTGACGTCGCCACCGAGGAGTCGGGCTAGCCGACGCGAGATCGGTAGCCCGAGCCCAGTTCCTCTGTTCATGGAATCCCCGCGCGGCCCGGCGTTCACCTGCTCGAATTCCTCAAAAATCCGCGTCTGATCGTTTCGCCCGATACCGATACCCGTGTCGGCGACCTGAATCACGACCCACGGTCGCGTTGGCGGAGTGGGGGCGTCCTGTGGCGGGCGCAGATAGGCGGGCAGGGCCGAATCACTCGCCGCTGGAATGAGCCGAGTCCGTACGGTGATGGTGCCTTCGAGCGTGTACCTGGCCGAATTGGAGAGCAGATTGACCACGATCTGGCGCAGGTGGGTGGGATCTGTGCGTATGCGTGGCAGCGCTGCGCCTAGTGCAAGGGAGAGGTACAGCTTCTTCTCCGTGACGAGCGGCTCGATTTCGCTCGCGACATCAAGGATGAAGGGCCGCAAGTCGAGAGGTTCCGTGTGTACCTCGAGCCGGCCGGCCGCCATCTTGGCCAGGTCCAGAATCTGATCGACGAGGTGACGCAGGTGGCCTGCTGAAGCCTCGATGCGTTGAACGGGTCCACTCTGCCGTGGGCTGAGCTCTCCATAGACTCCTTCACGCAGCAAGTCCGCGAAGCCAACGATTGCGTTGAGCGGGGTGCGGAGCTCGTGCGAGATGTTGGCGAGGAACTCGCTTTTCATCTTATTCACCCGTATCAGCTCAGCCGACAGGTGTTCCAATTCCTTGGAGCGCTCCTGGAGCCGGCGAGCCTGGCTACGGAGATGCCGAACGACCAGCACGAAAACAATCGCGCCAACCGCTACCAGCGTCCAAGCAAGGCTAGGCGAGAGCGTTTCTAGCAACGGAATAGTGCAGCGCTGACCTGTATTATTCTTCGCGCATGACGGATCACGAGCAACTCCACAACCAACTGGTAGCGATACTTGCCGAACGATCGGCACGTAAGGGAGAATTTACACTCGCATCAGGGGCGCGGTCGACGCTATACATCGACGCCCGTGTCACGGCGATGAGTCCTGACGGGCTTGTACTCATTGGCCCGCTGGCATTGTGGGCAATTGCCGACGCGAAATGGAGGGCTGATTCAGTAGGCGGCCTGACACTCGGCGCCGATCCTGTATCGTACGCGATTGCGTATGCGAGCGCATTGGCTGGAACACCGATCAGGGCGTTTACCGTGCGCAAGAAAGCAAAGGCACACGGGACGGGGAAGTTGATAGAGGGACCGTTTTGTCAGAGCGATCGGGTGGTGGTGATAGAGGATGTGATTACCACGGGCGGGTCGGCGCTCAAGGCGATTGATGCCGTCGAGAGCGCCGGCGCGTCTGTGGTGGGAGTACTGTCACTCGTGGATCGTGAAGAGGGCGGTCGCGACCGAATCGAGAGCGCGGGTCATGCTGTTCGCTCGCTGGTCACTGTATCGGAGATCGTTGCAAGAATGCAGTAATGTGGCGTTAGCACACGCGCTGGTACGTGTACTAACGTACATACTGACTCTGTCCTTTTGGAATCCACCCTGGTTGTGACAATGCCGGCCGAAAGCTCCGGAGCGTAGCGACGTGTGGAAGAATGAGCTCCTCCCGAAACCGCTGTAGCATCGCATCGCCGTTGTACATCTCGCGAAACCGTACGGGTGAGATGCCGAGCAGGCAGCGTACGTGACGACTGAAAGCTTGGGGCGACGAGTAGTCGAGCTGTCGTGCGACTGATGTGACGGAGAGCCCGGAGTTTTCCAGCAGTCTGGCGGCCCGGACCAGACGTCCAACATCGATGTAGCGCTTGGGTGATGGAAGCTGAGCGCGGTAGAACCGGCTCATGAGGGTTCCCGGTACGACGTTCAGATGACGTCCCATTTGCCGAACGCTTGCGACGTATGGGCGATGCGTGAACAGCACCTCGAAGAATTTCCAGCAATCCGGCGCCGCGCCTGCCAGATCGAGGTCGAGTGCACCTAATGTCTGCCGCTGTACGTCGGTTGATCGCTCGTGCAGCAGGAGATCGCGCAGCGACGTCCATCCGGAGGAGAAGCGTGCATCGATGAGCGTGCGAACTCCAACTCGTCCCAACTCCAGCACTGACTGGGGTGTAGAGCGTTGCACGTCGGTGAGGAGAGCGAAGGTTGGGACGCGCGGGAACTCGCGCACCATCGCGGCCATATGTGCGATGCTTACCGGATCGTAGCGAGCTACGGATACCAGAACGGCATCCACCTGCTGAGAGCGCACGTCACACGTCATCTCGTCGATGGATGAGCGGTGCACGACTTCAAAAGCGCCCTGTGCCGCGACGTCCACACGGACACGCTCCAGCGGTGTGAGCATGGTGGCTATAGTCGGTGGCTTGTCGCGGGGTGGAGCCAACGCGCAAGAGGTGCGAGTGGCGGGACGGGAGCGGTGGGGATCGTTACGCATGGTGAAACTCGGGGGGTTGAAGTATTGACGCGAAATGAATCGCGCCATACTGTAAACACCCGTATCACCACGGCATCACCGGAACGTCACTGGTAGTGGTTAGATTGGAGCAGTGCTACCGGCCGGACGGTCGCGATATAGTATCCGAAAGATACTATCCGAGGAAAGTCCGGGCTCCATGGACACGCTGCCAGGTAACGCCTGGGCGCGGAGAGCGTAAGCGCTCCGTGACGGACAGTGCAACAGAAAACAAACCGCCGATGTTGGTTCACCAACGTCGGTAAGGGCGAACCGGCGAGGTAAGAGCTCACCGCGCACGTGGCAACACGGGCGGCAAGGTAAACCCCAGTGGGAGCAAGGCCAAATAGGCGGCGAGGGGCGTCCACTCCGAAAAAGACGCCGCGGGTAGGCTGCTGGAGCGCGTGGGTGACTGCGCGCCGAGAGAAATGACCGTCACGATGTGTTTTCGGACATGTCGTACAGAACCCGGCTTATAGGCCGGTAGCACTCCTCAATCTGTTGTATGAATCTGCCGAATGGGCTGAGCCTCACAGGTGCGTTAGTGGGGGGGGGGGGGGGAGGGGATTCGAGAAAGCCTGCACGCCTCCCCCCGTCATCTCCCAGAAGGGAGGAGAAACCCGGCTCCCCC
>JBPCQO010000022.1:0-3899 GCA_050998035.1 Gemmatimonadaceae bacterium
TCAGTCCCATTGCCGTGAGCTTGACGCTCACATTGGCGTCCAGCTTCTCGCGCTCGATACGGTCCAGGATCTTGAGATATTCCGCGCCCGCGGCCCGCGCCTCACTCTCGTTGTGCACGCTCTCACCCAAGAGATCAAGCGACGCCGTGATGCCGCGCTTGTTCAGCTCGCGAACCGCGGCGACGGCGGAGTCGAGAGTCTCACCGGCAACAAAGCGGGAGGCGAATCCCTTGGCGATCTTGTTCGTCCTGACGAACTTGAAAACCTTGGGCTGATTGGACAGGTAAAGGAGCGCGTTACGAAGCATCTATCGAAGCAACTATTGAGGCGTTAGGACGTGCGGCGTCCCTGCGAGCATCTGGTTGATCTTGAGCACGCGGCTCTGGATCATAGCATCGAGTCGCGCCTTCACCTGGTCGGTTTCGCTCTTGAGTTCGCTCATGCGCAGCATCTCACCCGCAGTCGGCGTGCTCAGCGGCCGCGTGATCATTCCGCCTACCGTCGTAATCTCTTCGCGCAGTCGCGGGTACTGGCGATAGCCGAGTCCTGGCAGTGGGCGCGTGACCGCCGAGTCGCGGAATTGCTTGAGCATCGGCACCGTCGTGTCAATCTCGGAAAGTGCGGCAGACGTGGGCGATCTCGCACTCGCCGCGGCGGTCGAGACCGGAGCAGCGTCGCCAGCAGAGCCGCCAGCAGAGTCGCTATTGGCGCCGGGAGTGAGCCGCGCCTGGGAGCGGCGTAACTGGTCCTGCAGCGCGGTGAGCTGGCGTAGCATATCGTCCGTGGTCGCGACGATACGGTTTGCGCGCGAGGTAAGATCGCGCATCTGCACCGCCGCATCGTGCTGCGTGACGAGCTGCGCTTGCGTGAGCTCGACGCGCGGGTCTAGCTGCACCCGCACCGGCTTGGAGTACTGCTTGCCGTCTACTGCAAGTGTTGCAGTGTAAGTGCCCGGGAGCACCGAAGGCGCAGAGGGGCCGAACGAAAACTCCTCTTCTGCACCGCCCTCTCGCCCACCCGTTTCGGCCCGCCGACGCGCACGCACCGCCGTGAGGGAGGTGTCAGTGCTCTGCATCGCGGCTGGCGTCGTTCCGCGGCCGCCCTGGGGCGCGCCCGGTGCCTGGAACGGCGGCTCCTCGGATAGATCCCAGGGGACGCGGTTAACGCCCGGCTCGTCCGAAACCCGCCGCAAGCGGCGCACGAGCTTGCCGTCCTTGTCCGTGATCGTGACATTCACCTCGCCCTTCGGCTGATTCTTGAGGTAATACGTGATTAGTGCGCCTGGTGGCGGGTTCTGCCCCGCCCACCGCTGCTGCCCCATGTTGGCGTCGTGGTTCCACATGCTCCAGTGCACCGCAGGGCGGGAGTCGAACAACATTGCCTGACTCGCAAGCGCGGAACCGAGCTGCTGCAGCGGAGTCGCATCGTCCAGGATGTACAGGCCGCGGCCATGCGTGGCGAGCAGGATGTCATTATCGCGTGGATGAATCTGAATGTCGCGAACCTGTACAACAGGAAGATCGCCGCGGAGCGAGACCCAGTGCGCGCCCTTGTCCCATGACGCCCAGATCCCCATCTCACTTCCGATGTACAGAAGGTTCTTGTTGCGCGGATCTTCGCGTACCACGTGCACCCACGCAGCCTTGACCGGCAAGTCGCCGGTGATTCGCCGCCATGTCTTCCCGAAGTCGGTCGTCATGTAGGCGTATGGTGTGTAGTCATTGTCCTGGTGATGGTCGGCGGCAACGTACGCCGTGCCCACATCGTAGTGCGACGCGTCAACGGTCGGAATCCACGCGTTCGGCTTCAGACCCGGCACGTTCTTGAATACGTTGCTCCACGTTGTGCCGCCGTCGCGCGTGACCTGCACATTGCCGTCGTCCGTGCCGACCCAGATCACGTTCGAGTCCAGTGGCGATGGCGCGATTGTCAGAATCGTGGTATGGAACTCGGCGGCGGTGTTGTCGACCACTATTGGACCACCCGACGATTGCTGCTTCGCTGGGTCGTTGGTTGTCAGGTCCGGTGAGATTACCTGCCACGACATGCCATGGTCCGCTGACTTGAACAGCACATTGCCGCCGAAGTACACCACGCCCGGATTCTCAGGCGACAGCACAATCGGCGAGTTCCAGTTGAAGCGGTACTTGTGCGAGATCATCGCGTCGCCTACCGAGCCAACGCGGTTCGGGTATGGATAGATCGTCTTCTGCACCCCGGTGCGTGTGTTGGTGAGATTGATCATCCCGCCCTGCGCGTCGGAGTAAACGAGCCACGGCTGCGCTATATCTGGTACGGTGGAGAAGCCATCACCACCTGAAACGGTAAACCAGTCTGATTTCTTGTTGCCTTGCGGTGAGGTCGTCTGACTCGGTCCGCACCAGTTTCCGTTGTCCTGCAGTCCGCCGCACACCATGTACGGGCTTTGCATGTCGTAGTTGATGTGGTAGAACTGTGTGAACGGAAACGTGTTCACGACCTCGAACGTCTTGCTGCCATCGTACGAGACCTGCCATCCCCCGTCGGAGCCACTCAAGATGCGGTTCGGCTCGAGCGGGTCGATCCAGAGCGCCTGATGGTCGCCGTGCACATCGTTTGCAATCCGGCGAAAGTTCGCGCCGCCGTCCTCGGACAGATACAGCGAGCCTGAGAGCGAGAAGACGCGATTCGGGTTCTTTGGATCAACTCGGATATCAGAGTAGTAGAATGGACGGAAGTTGATGTTTGGGTCGCGATTCACGGTGCTCCAATGTGCACCAGCGTCGTCACTGCGCCATAGTTCGCCCTCCTTCTTTGTCTCGCTCACGACGTAAACGATGTCCGGGTTACTCGGCGCGACCGCGATGCCGATCCGGTCCATGTCACCCTTCGGGAGCCCACGCTCTTGATCCTTGCCGGAGAGGCGCGTCCACGTTGCGCCGCCGTCGACCGACTTGTATACCGCCGTGCGGCCGCCGCCCGACTCCAGGTGCCAGGCCCAGCGCCGATACGTGTACATCCCGGCGTATATGATGTTGGAGTTGTTTGGGTCCGCTGAGATATCGGAGCAGGCGGTCAGCGGATCGACGTAGAGGACCTTCTTCCACGTGCGCCCGCCGTCGTTCGTCTTGAAGACGCCACGCTCCGCGTTCGGCCCCCATGTGCGTCCCAGCCCACAAGCAAAAACGATGTCGGGGTTCTTCGCGTCGACGATGATGCGCGCAATCTTGTCCGTTTTGTCAAGTCCAATGTGTGTCCAGTGATCGCCACCATCGACTGACTTGTACATCCCGTCGCCGATCGATGAATTATTGCGCGGATTCCCCTCGCCTGTGCCAACGTAGAGTACGTTCGGGTCACTAGGCGCTATGGCGATCGCACCTATTGATGAGATGTCCTGTTTATCGAACAGCGGCTTGAACGTCGTGCCAGCATTGGTCGTCTTGATGATCCCGCCGTTTGCACCCGCGACGTAGTACGTGGATGGATCACCCGCCACGCCGACTATCACGGAGATGCGACCAGCAGCGTTCGCCGGGCCAACCGAGCGCCACGTAAGACGGCGCAACGCCTCAGCCTGGGGTGATGTGCCGCGTGCCGGCGTTGTTACACCGGGCGGAGCCGGCGTGAATGCCGTGCGCGAGGAGTCGCGTGCCGTGCGCAACGAGTCGCGTGCCGCGCGTCCCGCCGTGTCGGGCTGCGGCCGTTGAGCCGGACGGGCCGCCGGCTGCTGTTGCGCGGCAATGTCGCCGTGCGAGAGGGCAAACAGCGCCACCAGCGGGAGCAGTGCGCGGAAAAAGTTGCCAGTCTGCATGATGCCTGTTCCGGAATGGCGTTGATATGGCGTGAAGCCGGGTCCGAAGCGGTTACCGCTGCCTGCACATCGCCAGTAACGTGATTTTTGATTCACGCTACTGGCG
>JBPCQO010000171.1:0-2584 GCA_050998035.1 Gemmatimonadaceae bacterium
CGGTCGTGATGAGGGCGCCGAGAATCAGCCCACGAATCGTGAGTTCTTTGGGTTTCACGCCGTAAATGTGGCACCCTGATGCGTGGGTGACGAGTACCCCCGACAATCACGCGCGAGAAACCGCTCCGGGCGGCCTGCGCACACATGCGCTGGCAAACGAGTGAAGCCGGTACGGCGGGCTGACTGCATCACATGATCGGCGAGCTGAGTGAATCTCCAGGCGAGGGATCGCGGTCTTAACGTCGCGGTCCCCGGTTCGTCAGTTATCAGGTGGCAAGCGGGAGCATGTGTGAACTGCCGCTGCTGCATTCGAGAAGGTCATCCAATGAGGAAGGGTCATGCGAAACAGAAGCGTTCTGGCTATCGTTCCCGGCGCATGCCTGCTTGCTCTGATTGTCGCGGGTTGCAGCGCCGGCGGCACAACCGGTGTCGACCAAGGAGGCGGCAGCCGCACCGTCAGTGACACCGCTGGTGTCCCGCTGACCGAGCTTGGAAGCCGCACCTATCTCGGATTTGGAGGTGGCTTGTACGACGGTGGCCGAAACAGCCCGCCCGACGATCACGCCGCCGTGTGCGCCGAACGCGCCACCCACATTCAGGCGCGGGACGCAAATGGCGGCGTGAATCCCAATGGACGAATCGTGCTGCTGTCGATTGGGATGTCGAATACATCCCAGGAATTCTGCGGAGTCAACGTCACCGTCGAGTGTGTACCCGGATCCTTCATGGAGCGCGCGGCGACCAGTCCCGCCGTGAACAGATCGACGCTGGTGCTGGTGAATGGGGCGCAGGGTGGTATGGACGCCGGTGAATGGACTTCCGCGTCGGCACGTCCCTTCGACGTCGTTCGCGACGAGCGTTTGGCGAGCCTGGGCGTCACGGAGAAGCAAGTGCAGGTGAGCCGGCTGCTGGAGGCGACGAAACAACCGACGACGTCATTGCCCGCCGCCAACGCCGACGCCTTCGCGCTGGAGACGAACCTGGGGAAGATCGTGCGCGCCCTTCGTGTCCGCTATCCGAACCTGCAGCAGGTCTATCTCTCCAACCGCATTTACGGCGGCTATGCAACCACGCCCGAGAATCCGGAACCGTACGCCTACGAAACCGGCTTAGCGGTGAAGTGGTTGATCGACGCGCAGATCCGTCAGATGCGGAACAGTGAGCAGATCGTGGACACTCGTGCCGGGGACCTGAATTACAACTCCGCCGCGCCATGGCTCGCATGGGGACCGGATCTTTGGGCCAACGGTCCTGTGCCGCGCAGCGACGGACTGACCTGGCAGCGCTCGGACTTCAAGAGCGATGGCACACATCCGTCTGTCGAATCGGGTGTTGCGAAGGTGGGAGGCCTGCTACTCGACTTCTTCAGCACGTCGCCCAGCACGAGGTGCTGGTTCCTGGCGGGCCAGAGATGTTCCTGACTCGCGCGTAGTGCGACGGCTAGCACCCACGACTCCACCAGCCCCGCCGACCTGAACGCCTGTCGAGTAAAGCGGCGCCAATACGATGGCGGAACCCGCGCGGTCGCTGTATACTCATTGTAGACACGCCGCGCGGAATTGTGCGGCTTCTTCAGGATGGGGAGTTACTATGCGCGCGACGGTCCGGAAGTGGGGGAACAGCTTGGCGCTCCGCATCCCGAGTGGACTCGCCGAAGGCGCGCGCTTGCGCGACGGGGTGGAGGTGGACATTGCCTTGGAGGGTGATCGCCTGATCGTCGCCCCGATCCCTGTGCCCGAGGTGTCGCTCGACGCGCTGATTGCCGGCATAACCCCGGAGAACGTGCACGGCGAGCAGTTCGCCGACGGTGCGCGCGGCACCGAAGCGTGGTGACCGCCCGCAAGACCCTGGCCGGTGGCGGAGCCCACGGCACTCCCACGCCCGGCGGCTACGTGCCCGACCGTGGAGATGTGGTGTGGCTCGACTTCGACCCGCAGGCCGGGCACGAGCAGGCCAAGCGCCGGCCGGCGGTGGTGCTCTCCCCGGCCGCCTACAACGGGCGGACATCGCTTGCCCTCTGCTGCCCGGTGACGTCGCAGTCGAAGGCGTACCCGTTCGAGGTGGCACTGCCGACGGGCGGCCAGGTTCGGGTCGTGGTGCTCGCCGACCAGGTGCGTAGCCTGGACTGGAGGGCCCGGCGCGCGACGTACGTCGACGCGCTGCCCGCGCCGGCGCTGGCCCAGGTTCTCGCCCGTGCGCGGGCGCTGCTGACGTAGCACACCGCGGATGAGGCGCGCGAACGAGTCGCATTTCTAAAAGACGTAATCGAAAACAAGTGCGGTTGCGACTATGCACTCAGAACTATTTCAACGTCGAGCAACGTCACGTCGTGTTCACGCGCGGCGACTCGTATCTGCCGCGTCATACTACCGCGACGGTGTCCCGCCGTGCACCGTCGACGCGATGAAGCTCGCGATGTCGGCCTTGAGTTGCTTCGCCGACGCCTGGTTCAGGTATGCCATGTGCCCGCTCTCGTAATAGGAGAAGTGCACGCGGTCGTGATACGTCTGGTCGAAGCCGAGATGATTGAACGTGTACTCCGCGTTCGCGAACGGCGTCGCCGTGTCGTAGTAGCCCGCGCCGA
>JBPCQO010000213.1:0-16558 GCA_050998035.1 Gemmatimonadaceae bacterium
CTGAAGGGAGTGGCATAGCACGTGGACGTTTGCATCCGCCCAGGGAATGAACTCCCCGTCGTGCCAGATCCAATCTGTTTCCGTGATTTTGGACATCGGTCTCTGGAAGATGAGCGATCCACATGGACGTACTGTGGAATCGACGCTGTACCGCAATTCTTACCGCTCCGAATTGTAATCCCCTACGCATCTTTTACGAGTAATCCGGGTGTAAGGTTTGCAGGGTTAGGTTGTCCGTCGGAACAGACATTTAATGGGAATCAAGATGCTCGCTGCACGACGTGCTCTCTCTGGTGTGCTTTTCTCCGGTGTGCTGCTGACGGGGATCTGCCTGGGCGGGTGCGCGCGCAACACTCCTCCCCCGCCATCGGGGCCCACCGGGGCTGTTGCCGCCGCGACCCTGCCGGCACACGAGTTCGACCACGTCATCGTCGTGGTGCTCGAGAATGAGAACGCATCGACCGTGGATGGCGTGCCTGAGATGGCCGCGCTCGCCCGGCAGGGGACGCTACTGCGTAACTACTACGCCGTCGCACACCCGTCGTACCCCAATTACCTCGCGCTCATATCAGGCAAAACATTCGTGGGCTCGGATCCGCGCGCGCAGCACGACCCTGTCGCGTATCGCGCGCTGGACTTCGGCGACGCGCAGCTGCTGATCAATGCGCCGACGCTGGTGGATCGCATGGAAGCCAGGGGCGTATCATGGAATGCATTCGCTGAGGATTACCCGGAGACGAGCTCGGCGCCCGCGCAGTGCGACTGGATCCGATCCGCCGGACTATATTCGCGGAAGCACGTCCCCTTCCTGAGCTTCACCGGCTTCCATGAGCACCCAGCATGGTGTGCGCACGTGCGCAATCTCAGATGGTTCCGGAAGGACTCGCTCGCGGCCTATACCTTCATCACGCCGAACATGGTGCATGACGGACACGACGCGCCGCTCGACAGCGCGGTGAAGTGGACGAGTGCGTTCCTGCGGCCGGTGCTGGCCGATTCGGCGCTGATGCGGACCACACTCGTCGTCATCACCTTCGACGAATCCGCGAATCCATTGAGCGAGATGCTCACCGGATCACAGCCCAATCGCATCTACACCGCACTGATCGGCGGAATGGTTGGCACGGGCGCGGTATCCAATACTCCATACAGCCATTACAGCCTGCTGCGCACCATCGAGCTCAACTTCGGTCTCGCGCCGTCGTTGGTCCCGAGCGGAGTCGATCCTATCAGCGACGTATGGAAGCCGCTACACTAAGGCATGCTAAAAAGCATGCTAAATCGCACGATTCGCCGCGCAGTTGTGTCCACTACCTGTGCGCTCGCGGCGCTCGTCCCAATTGGTCGTTCCCACCGACCGCTGCCGATAAAGCAGCCCATCAAGCACGTGTTCGTGATCGTGCTGGAGAACGAGAGCTTCGATACCAGCTTTGGTGACTCCTCACCAGCGCCGTATCTCGCTGACACCCTGACCAAAGCGGGAGCGTTTCTCAGGCAGTATCACGGGATAGGGCACTCCAGCCTGGACAACTACATCGCGATGATCTCAGGGATCGCCCCCGATCCCGCCACCCAGGGCGAATGCGGTCGGTACGAGGAGCTCAAGGAGACCGGCACCGCACCCGACGGGCAGCCCATCGGCAGCGGCTGCATCTATCCGGCTCACGTACAGACCATCGCAAACCAGCTGACGGCGCGTCACCTCACCTGGAAGGCGTACATGGAGGACATGGGGAACGATCCGGCGCGCGAGGCGTCCACGTGCGGGCATCCGGTGATCGGGGAGTCGGACATGACGGAACGCGCCACTGCCACTGACCAGTACGCGGCCAAGCACGATCCGTTCATGTACTTCCATTCAGTCATCGACTCTGCGTCATGTCGAAAGAACGTGGTGCCGCTCACAGGGCTGGAAGCGGACCTGCGCTCCGCGAGCCGTACGCCCAATTTTGCATTCATTGCACCGAGCCTGTGTCACGACGGCCATGACCGGCCGTGCCGTAACGGCGAGCCGGGCGGGTTGGTATCGGCCAACGAATTTCTGGCGCATTGGGTGCCGCTAACCACGCACTCGCCAGCGTTCCGGGATGGCGGACTACTCATCGTGACCTTCGATGAGGCAATGAGCGCCGATGCATCGGCGTGTTGCAACGAGCCTACAGGGCCCAACACCACTCTCCCCGGCACGCACGGACTGGGCGGCGGCCGCACCGGCGCAGTGTTGCTGTCGCGCTTTATCAAGCCGGGGACCGTATCAGATGTTCCGTACAACCACTACTCAATGCTGCGCAGCATTGAGGACATATTCGGGCTGAAGCATCTCGGGTACGCAGGACAGCGCGGCCTGGCGAGCTTCGGAGCGGACGTGTACGGGAGCAAACGAGTCAACAGTAACAGGCAGCACGCGTCACCGAGCGCCATGTAGCCATCAGGCAACCAGCTGGAATATCCAGATCTCCCAGCCTGAACACCCGCTCCTGAACGATCCACTCCCGCCCATCAGGCGTCACAATGCGTCGATCACTCATGACCAGCTTCCGGTTCAGGTGAACCTTAAGATTCGTGAGAACCTCAACCCGCTATCAAGATGCGTGACTACACGGTGCGATAGACGACGATAGAGTATCGATGCTGTATCGACTGCGCGATGTGCACGGACGAGTGAGGCCGTCCGTGCATTTCGCAATACCGCCAGTACGGATGCGTGCTACAGATTGTACTTGGCCCCAAGATAGATGGTGCGGCCGTAGTACTCGCGCTGGATGGCGTAATCCTGATTGGGTGTGCCGCTGAAGAAGCCGAACACTGCGTTGTTAAGATTGAGTCCCTGCAACTGCAGCTGAACTCTGGGTGTGAAGCTGTAGATGATTGACGCATCCACCTGAGAATGCGCGTAGAAGTACGTGTCGCCGGCAGCCGTCGCACTGCCGTCGCCATAGCTGGTGATGTTCGGCCCTTGATATGCCCAGGCTGCACGAGCCGAGATTGGGCCGTAATCGTACGTGAGTGCCGCGTTGGCCAGGTTGGGCGATTGACGCTGGAGCGGAGCCACTCGGCCGCTGGCCGGATCTACCAGCACTCGCGAGTCAACGTGTGTGGCGTTGACATCTATGCCCAGGCCAGAGAGTGCGCCAGGGAGGAAGACAAGGCGCTCGATCCACTCGCCTTCGAAGCCGAGCAGATGGCCAGAACCGCCGTTCTCAGGTCGTGTGCCAGCCTGCCCCGCAAACTCTGCCACGGGACCATTGTACACAAAGTTGTGCTGGAAAATGAAGTCCGTGATGCTCTTGTAGAAAACACCGCCGGAGATCACACCCACTGATGGAAAGAAGTGCTCGACCAGCAAATCATAGTTCCAGGCGTGCTGTGGCTTGAGGTCCGGATTCCCCGATGAGAGATTCGACGGGTTGGACTTGCTGCCACCGAGTGTGCCCTGCAACGATGGAGCGAGCGACGAGTAGTTAGGACGGGCGATGCCGCGCGTGATCGCGACACGTAAATCCGTGCTGGGCGTGACGCTGTACTTGATCTGTGCGCTCGGGAAGAGATCGGTGTACGTCTGTGCGCCAGGTACCGTTGTGATTCCATTCACCGTGCCAGTCGTGTCTTTGCTGACCACGTGGCCTGTGTATGCCGCGTGCGTGTTTTCAAGCCGAAGTCCCAGGTATAGTTCCAGCGGGCCCGCCGTCACCGTGTTGCTCACATAGCCCGCGTATATACGCTCGGAGCCGTTGAAGCTGGAGAGTGCGTTCCGTACTACGTTCGAGCGGTTCGCAAAGTCGGCCGCGTGTGCGTTCTCGTAAGCCCGCGCTGCCGGCTCGTCCGGCACGGCGCCGATGCTGAAGGTATTCGATGCGCTCGCATAGTAGCTCGGGTCCGAGAAGCTGCTCGTTACCGCCGAGAGCAGGAACGGCTTGGAAGTGCTGAAGAAGCCGCCGTTGGACGTGTAATCCTTGTGCTCGTCGCGGATCTTTCCACCGAACTTGAACGCTGAGGTCCACGATGCGTCGCTGCTGTGCCACGGTGTCGTAAAGTCCAGTGCGCCGCCTACGTCGTGCCCATTGGTGTTACCATCATTGGTGAAGTAGCGCGCGAGCGCAAAGTTCGCCGGAGTCGCCGCACCAGCCGCCATACTTGGGGTGACGAACTGAAACGTCGGCACCTTGCGGTTGGAGGCATCGTACGCCACCGTGAGCCCGCTTCCGCTTGGTCCGTCATACACGAACGGGCTGAACCGGTAATCGCTGGTGTGCTGGGATGTGCCAGCGACGTCCAGCGCCGCATGCGCCGTAATACCGCCCAGTCGCGTATCACTGCCTAGCGTGACGCCGTACATCTGCTCGCGTGGGGTTCGGTTGTAAGCCTCGCGCGTGACCTCGACACCTGTGCCAAAGCCGCGGGTTCCAGCCGCGGCCGAATCGCCGGTAGCGCCAAATGTCCCGTCTGAAGCAGCCGTCGCAACGTCATTCACATACGTCGTCCCAAAGTTTTCGAAGCGACTATACAAGCCCTTCAGATATACCGTAGAGCCGTTGTCGAACCGATAGTCAACGTCGCCACCCAGACCATATCGGTTGCGTGCGTACAGGTAGTCGCGTTGGCTCCAGTCATTTGGATACGAGCGGCCGGTGCTATCGACGCCCCACGCTGGCTCCAGATCGCTGATCACCCGATTGTTACGGTCGGCTGAGCCGCCGAGCAGCAGGCCCAGCTTGCGATCCGTGCCGTAGCGACCTCCGTATGCGAACCCGCCCTGATACTGATTCTTGTTCAGCAGGGTGATCTGCCCGTACTGGGCGGCGACGTAGCCCGTGGGCGCTCCCGTGGGTGTCTTGGTAACGAGATTGACCGATCCGCCGATCGCATCAGCGTCCATGTTGGCCGTGAGGGTCTTGCTGACCTCGATGGCGGCGAGGATGTCGGATGGTACGTCGTCCAACTTCGGGATTCTATTTCCACGCTCTGTCCCCGGTACGTGCGCACCGTTTATCGTGACGTTGGTGAGGCGCGGCTCCGTGCCGCGGATCTGCACGAACTTGCCCTCTCCTTCGTCCCGCTCCGTGCTGACGCCCGGGAGCCGTCCAGCGGCCTCCGCAGCATTGGCATTGGGCAGCGCCCTGATAACATCCCCTGCCAGAACGTTGACCAGGTTAGGCGCCCGGGCTCGGCGATCGAGCGCGGCTGCTTCAGTTTCACCGAGCCGCTGCGCGGTAACAACTACCGTGGATAGAGTGGCGGCGGAAGCGCGGAGACGTACGTCGTGCTCTAACGCACGTCCGTCCGGCACGATGACCGATGCGGAGTCGCTGGCATAGCCAAGCATGCTGACACTCACGATGTACCTACCGGGAGTGACAGCATCTATGTGGTATCGTCCGCTCGAATCGACAAGCGCGCCGAAGCGCGTTCCACCGAGGTGCACGACAGCACCTGGGATGAATCGACCGGCTGTATCGCGGACAACTCCCTGCACCGTCCCGCTCTGGGCAGCAGCGACCGAAGCATTGAGAGATACCGCCAGCGTGCAGATATATAACGCGGAACGAACGGAATTTTGCAGTGACACTATAGCTCCAAGAGAGACATCTGGAGTATAGAAAGCCGTCGTCTGCGCCTCATCACGGCCGCGTCACATGAGCGTATCGATTTCGTGACGGCGCCTAACGCACAAGCACAATCACGGGCATGTCACAATGTTGTGATGACTTTGTCACGTCATCAGATGTGATTCACTCGACGCTGCACGCGTCTATCGCTTGTTACGAAACGGTTACAGGAGAACAGTCCAGAATAGCGATCAAGTTTCGTAGCTTCCGTTGATCTTCTGATCTTCACCTGAGAGGCCGTATGATAACCAAACGTCCGTTAATTTCCCTCACCGCGCTGGTAGCATTCTTAGCTAGTGTTGCTTCATCTGCAAATGCGCAAGGCGTCACGACCGGCGCTCTGTCCGGCGCCGTCACTGACGCATCTGGCGCTCCCGTCGCAGGAGCCCAGGTTCAGGTAGTCAACCGTTCCACGGGTGCGCGTGTCAACGGTATCTCGCGCGACAACGGATTCTACAGCGCGCTTGGACTGGAGGTGGGTGGACCTTACAGCGTAACCGTCCGCCGCATCGGGTTCCAGCCGGCGCAGCGGGATAACATCACAGTTTCACTGGGGCAGACCGCGACGGCCGACTTCCAGCTCGATGCACAGGCAGCCACGCTGACGGGCGTCGCGGTAACCGGGAGCGCGGACGACGCGGTAATATCCCCGACCAAGACGGGCGTCTCGACCACCATATCGGACTCGACGCTGCGACGGCTTCCGAGTCTCAATCGCAGCTTTACGGACTTCGTGATCCTCACCCCGCAGGTCTCCACCTCCTCTAATGGTCTTTCGGGCGGCGGCGTCAACAACCGCTTCAACCAGATCAAGATCGACGGTACCAGTGAGACAGATCTGTTCGGCCTGGGATCAACCGGCCAGGCGGGCGGCCAGGCAGGTGGCAAATCTATCGGAATCGAGTCGGTCAAGGAGTACCAGATACTGCTATCGCCGTTCGACGTTCGGCAGGGAAACTTTGCCGGGTTGCTGATCAACGCTGTCACCAAGAGCGGGACCAACGACTTTCACGGGTCAGCGTACGTCTACGGGCGTAACCAGTCGCTCACGCGCACGCAGACATACATCAGCGATTTCAGCCAGGAACAGTACGGATTCTCGCTCGGCGGTCCCATTGTGAAGGACAAGGTTCTGTTCTTCGTGAACCCCGAGTTTCAACGGCGCCGGGCACCGGCTAACGGATATTACCTCGGCGCTCCGGGGAGCAATCTCAGCCCGGCGACCGTGGACCGTTTCACGTCTCTGCTCCAGGGATACGGCATCGCAGGGGGCTCGGCCGGGCAGGTCACCAACCAGAACCCGCTCACCAACGTCTTCGGCCGTCTTGATTTCCACCTTCCGTGGAGTACGACGCTGGTGCTCCGCGATAACTACGGCGAGGCAACGGAAGACATCTTCTCGCGCGGCTCGACCGGCAGCACGCCGAGTTTCCCGCTGAGCTCCAACGGTTATCAGTTCCTGTCGAAGAAGAACAACGTGGGCGCGCAGCTTCGCACCAACTTCGCCAGCGGTGGTTTCAACGAACTGCTCGTCAGCTATACCAACATTCGTGACAGGCGCGCGCCGTCCGGCAGCGGCCCTCAGGTTACCGTGGATGTCACGGGCGAGGCAAGCCTGGCCGCTGGCGCCGAGCGCTCCTCGCAGGCGAACCAGCTGGATCAGGATATCACCGAGGTAACGGACAACTTCACATATCCGATCGGCTCGCACAGCATCACTGTCGGGGCACAGGGGACCGCGTACAAGGTGCGCAATCTGTTCGCGCAGAACAGCTTCGGAGTTTGGACGTTCGGCAACCTGGATTCGCTGGCCGCTGGCCAGGCGAGAGCGTACCAGGTGGGTGTTCCCCAGATTGGGGACGGCGCGGTACGGTTCAAGGCGCAGACGTTCGCGGCGTACGCGGCGTACGCGGAAGATCTATGGACAGTTTCCAACCGGCTCAACTTCACGTACGGGCTGCGCCTAGATGTGCCACGCTTCACCGACCGGCCTCCGACCAATCCCGACATTCTCACCAACTTCGGGCGTAACACCAGCGACATCCCGTCCGGCAACGTCCAGTACTCGCCCCGAGTGGGATTCAACTGGGACGTCACAGGCGACCAGCGCAATCAGCTTCGCGGTGGCGTGGGTTCCTTCGTGGGCCATCCGGCGTATGTGTGGCTGAGCAACGCGTTCCAGAACTCCGGTCTCACGGGTGTGAGCCAGCTCAGTTGTACCCTCGGTACGTCAGGGCGACCGGGAGATATGATACCAACGTTCAATTCCGCCACGGTTAAGAACCCGCTGACAGCATGCGGTTCCAAGACGGCAGCCGCGGGTGGCGAGATAGATCTCCTGCAACCGAATCTTCGCTTCCCGCAGGATTTGCGTGCCTCGCTCGCCTATGACCGTGCGATTGGACACAACCTCATTGCGACGTTCGAGGGGCTGTACACTCGCGGTCTGTACGCTCCGTTCTACCAGAACATTGCGCTCGCCGGACAACAGGGCGTAGACCGCAACGGGCGCGTGATGTACGGGCCGGCACCGTTCGCGCCAGTGTTGAAAGTGGCCGGTCGAACGCAGGTCATCGACGTTTCGAATCAGAACAACGACTACTCCTACAACCTGACGGCTGGCCTCCAGCGCCGATTCCTGAGCAACTGGAGCGGGTCCATCTTCTACACGTTCTCGCAGGCGCGCGACGCCATGAGTCTGACGTCCAGCACCGCGTACTCCAATTACCGTTTTGGCCGTCGCACTGGGGGCCTCGAATCCAGCACTGCCGTTGGACGCTCGGACTTCGATCAGCCGCACCGAATCGTGGCGCAGGGGAGCTATTCATTTCCGACCAAGACCGACGTATCGCTCGTCTACATTGGCGCGTCGGGAACGCCTTACGACTACATCTACTCGAGTGATCTGAACGGAGACGGCACCAGCCTCAACGATCCAGTTTACATACCAAAAGATGCGACGGATCCGAACGAGATCGTGTTCCGCGACATCACCAACTCGGACAAGTCGGTGAAGTACACGGCGGCGCAAGAGGCGACGGCGTTGCAGCAGTTCATCAACAACACGCCGTGCCTCCGTGACAACCGCGGCCAGATCATCGGCCGGGTTGCGTGTCGCACGCCGTGGACGAACATCATGAACGTGTCGCTTCGTCAGTCACTGTCGGCGTTCCGGGCGCAGAACCTGTCGCTCCAGCTGGACGTATTCAACTTCCTCAACCTGCTGAACAAGAACTGGGGTCAGCAGGCGTCGTCGTTCTCCGACGTGACGCTCTTGCAGTATGTCGGGCTCCAGAACAGCAAGGGCTCACTGATCTCGGGGAGCGCTGCGCAGACACAGCCCATCTTCCAGTTCACACCGGACCAGCAGAAGTTCAATTACAACAGCATCGATTCCAACTACCAGCTGCAGCTGTCCGTGCGGTATAGCTTCTGAGCAGCTTGTAAGGTGGATGGATGTTGAGACAAAGAGCCGGCGTGATAATCACGCCGGCTCTTCATCGTCAAGCATGCGATTCTCGGCACCGTCCCGCTCGCCGGAGCTCTCCGGTAGATCGCGAGCTGGCGAGCTTTCGGAATGAATGCTATGGTTTGGCTTTACTCGTTGCCTTCTTTGCCTTCTTTTTGGCGGAGCCTGCACCCGCTTTTTGTCGATCAGTTTTTTTCGCCTTCGTCTTCTTGGATCGCCCTGGGTGGTCACCCGCTGCGCTGCCGGAGTCCCCACCGGTCGCGGGGGTAAGCAAATCGCGCAACGGCCGCTCCGGGAGTAGTGCTCGGATCTCGAGCACTCCGGACTGCATCACGGCAAGTTGCTCGGTTGTTGGATCCTCACCATCAGCAGGCATTCTGGCTAGCGTTGCCGCTGCCCGGTCTATGCTGTCACACGCCTGCCAGATGGCGATGACGTCCTGCTTACGAATATGAGCCATCCTGAAGAGTTGCTGCGTCGCTGTGAATTCGGAAGACCGGCTCTGAATTGTTACAATCGGACCGCTGGGCTGCACGAGGCCGCCGATGCGTATTGGGCGATTGGCAGAGAGCGAGGCGTGCCGCGAAACGCCAGTAGTTGGGCCGATATGTCAGCTGGGAGCGGCATGGTGCGTTACGCAGGGTCGAGCGCGGCATTGTCCCGACTGCGTTCACAAGCGAGACGGGCACGTCGGGCATCCACGCGAATGGCAAATCGCAACCTCACTATACGCTCGACCAGTTGCCCAACCAACGGCGAGCCCGGCTGATCGCTCTGTGCCGCCGCTCGGGCGGTGCGGCGTGCTCCGCGAGCCGTGCAGCCTTCTCGAGCGCGTCAGCGAGTGTCTCTCCGCACTCGAAGCGGTCTTCAGGTCGTTTTGCGAGACATCGATCTATCACCGCAGCCAGATACTCCGGTGCGTGTGGCGCCAGGGCACCAACTTTCGGCGCACAGGCGTTGACGTGGCCGACGAGGACCGCCGGGAGTGTCCCAACGAACGGCAGGCGCCCCGTAAGCGCAAGAAAGCCAACAACGCCCAGGCTGTAGAGGTCACTTCGGCCGTCCAACGCCTCGCCGTGGATCTGTTCAGGACTCATATACTGCACGGTGCCGATGAGCTGCCCGTTCCCGGTGGGACTCGTGGCGTCGCTTGTAGCTTCACGTGTGGCTTCGCTTGTGGCATCACTTACTCCAGACATATCATCGCGCACGTGGCTACGCACACCGCGGGTCGCGATTCCTACCTGCATCGAATGTGCGATGCCGAAGTCGGTCACGATTGCACGGCCGGAGCCGTGCTCCATCATGATGTTCTCGGGCTTAATGTCACGATGGACGACGCCTCGTGCGTGTGCGTACGCGAGCGCCCACGCCACCTCGCGTAGTATCCGCGCCGTTGCGATTGGAGACAGTGTACGCTCTCGCTGGAGCACGTCGCCCAAGTTATCGCCTTCTATGTACGGCATCGCGAAGAACGCATGGCCGCCGAGCTCGTCAGCCCTGAATACGGGGATGATGTTCGGGTGTGACAACTGGCCGGCTATTCGTGCTTCACGCAGAAAGCGAACATGGAGCTTGGGATCTTCGCCTTGCGTCGTGGGCAATACCTTTATTGCGACACGGCGATCGAGACGGACATCACGGGCGAGGATGACGGTCGCCATCCCTCCACTGCCCAGATCCCGTTCGAATGCGTACTGGCCAGCAAGTGCCGCCTGGAGTGCCGGGAATAGATGCGCAATGTCGTTCGGCATATCTGGAATATCAGCAGATCAGAAGGGCGACGGATGTGTGGCTGGCAATCTGTGACCCAACCGCTACGTCGCGGCCCAGGTATGTCCCAGTCTGCACCTGTGCGCTTAGATGCAACATTAGTGGTACGTCGCACGTCGGATACGTCCCCGGGTGCGAGGCGCGTGAGGTTCTTCGCTCCAAGAATGACACTGGATCTCCTCGCATGTACGAGGCGTTACGGGCGACTTACGGCGTCTGTGAAAAGTCAAACGAGTTCGACAGTGGATCAGCGTTCTGGTCACGCGTCCCGAGTGGTGCGAGGGCGTAGCGCTTTTCGATCAGTGCGAGGATCGATGCGGTGTCGTAGCTGTTGTGATCGATGAAGCCGTGCTTCGCATAGCGCGAGATGATAATCGAGGGCACGCGCGTTCCCGGACCCCAGCGATCCACCTTCGGCGGGGCGACGTGGTCCCAGAAGCCGCCGTTCTCATCGTACGTGATGATGATCGCGGCATCCTT
This sequence comes from Gemmatimonadaceae bacterium, assembly GCA_050998035.1. Taxonomy (GTDB): domain Bacteria; phylum Gemmatimonadota; class Gemmatimonadetes; order Gemmatimonadales; family Gemmatimonadaceae; genus Fen-1247. Next base: position 11,329 of record JBPCQO010000213.1, read on the forward strand.
CCAGTTCGGACCGTTGCGAACCGCGTTGATCAATGCTTCCACGTGGTTTTCACCCGTCACGATGTCGGCATAGCCGGGGTGCTCGTTGTTTGCGCCGAGCGGCTTCACGAAGGAAACGGCCGGAAGATTCCCGCTCTGAGCGGCGGCGATGAAATCCGTTTCGTCTTTTAGATGATCGGCCTTGGCCTGCGTTCCGTCGGCGTACTTCGCGAAATATGCGAACGGCTGGTGGTGAAACTGGAAGGTCGGGTCCGGGGTGCCGGCCAAGGCGGCGTTCCATCCGCCGGAGTACCACACCCATGTCACACTCCTGTCTGTCAGGCGGTCACCGATCGTCGGCATCGTCTGGTTCGGCACGAGCGTGTTCTGCGCCGCGCTGGACGGATGCGGCGCGTTGACGGTGAACGCGGTGTTCACGACGTAGCCGTCGGGTGTCACGGCACCGTCCTTCTGGAGGTTCCCAGTTGCATCGAGCTGTGCAACCATCGAGGCCGGTGCATTCGGAAAGACGGCCTCGGCTGCGGAAATGAGATAGATGTGATTGAGGAATGATCCACCGAACGCTGCGTGGAAGAAGCGGTCCGCCAGCGTGTACTGCTTCGCCTCGGCTGCGAGCGGCAGTCCGGCGGTATGGTAGTACCCCATCACGAGTCCCTTCGCGTCACTGATTGCCGCAAACTTGTCCATCTTGCCTCCATCGATCTGCTGCTGCTCCTGATAGAAGCGATGGACCAGATCGCGGGTCGGCTGGCTGGACGCGAGATACTGATCGATGTTGAAAGGCGCGTTGGCGAGTGGTGGAGTGATCGGGAACGGGGCACCGGTCGTCTGCGGCAGTGCTGCGTACACGGCGCCCGTCGAGTCGACCTGCTTGGGCGCATTCGCTGCGTTCAGGAGTCCATCGGCACCAGCGAACTCGCCATAGAGATTGTCGAAGCTGCGGTTTTCCAGATAGATGACGACGAGGTGATTGATCTTGGAGACGTCACCCTTGACGGGGGCCGTGGTATTAGAGCAGGCGGCCAGCGAGAGCGCCGCGCAGACGGTCATGCACGCTGTCGCGTACACTGTCGTGCCGAGTGGGGCGAGATGCGACCGGCGTCTGAAGCGTGCGGATAACAATACTGGTACAGATTGCAGCGAGATCGGCATATGAACGGGACATCGAACCGGACGGAGTAAATGCGTGCGCCAGTTGACCGCGTGATTCCGGATGTTAGCCGCTGCCTGTAACAGGATTGCGACGTGAGCGTGTATGTTCTGTAACACTTCCGGAAGTCCACTCAAGCCCGATAGTGAACCCCAAATCCGGCCACGTCGTCCTCATCAATACCTTCACCGTCGAGCCGGATAACGCCGATGAGCTCTTCACCGCGCTCTCACGCGCGACTGAAGAAGGGGCCGCCGGCCCGGTACTGGCCGCCGAGCACCCGCCCGGGAGGGCCTCTTGGCAAGATGGACGCAGCGGTATGCGGCCTTCGTTGCAGCCAAACGCGGGCTTGCGCCAGCCCTGCATTCAGGAGATCCGGCCTTCGACACCTTGCGCGCGTACTTCGAGGAGCGAGTCCGACCCGCCCTTCGGACGCTTCTCAGCTCTGCGGTAGCCGCCGGCGAAGTCCGCGGCGATGTCGAGGCCGACGAGATTCTGCATGCGGTCGCGAGCTTGTGCATGCCCGCTCAAGACGAGGGCCAGGCGCGGCGCATGGTGGCTCTCCTGGTCGATGGGCTACGATACGGCACTGGCCGTTAGGTGAACACGCCAACTCGTACCCGGGGAACGGGGTCCACGCGGCCGCGACCCGGGGTCTGAGTAGCAACGGAACAGAAAACCTACTTGAAGGTTGCGATAGCCCGTCGATGCGTGACCCGTCGTACGTCTAAGATGGGGACCTTCCAGCCTGACCGGTTCCTGGAGCGAGTGATGCGATGGCGGCCGTTCCGCTTCAGGTGGCGGCCTTCAAACCGGGACTGGCAATGAGTGGTGGAAAAACGACGGGCAGGTTTCGGTCGGACAGATGACGATAGCTGCCGTTGCGCCTTACCCGTTTGGTCAACATAGAGGCGGTCGGCTCCGGACGAAAACGATGGGTTGACTTCTACGTTTCATGAAACATATATAGTTGCATGAAACGTGATAGCAGATTGTCGGGCGTACTCCACGTTCTTCTCCACATCGCCGAAGTAGACGGACCGGTGACATCGGAAGCGATGGCCAAGGCCATGCGGACCAATCCGGTCGTGATCCGCCGCATCATGGCTGGTCTGCGCAATGCCGGTTTCGTCCGTTCGGAAAAGGGGCATGGCGGCGGCTGGACGATCGCGCGCGACCTAGCCGCGATCACGCTGCGGGACATCTATAACGCCCTCGGCAAGCCGGCAATGTTCGCCATGGACAACCGCACAGCGGCTCCAGGCTGCCTCGTCGAACAGGCGGTCAACACTGCGCTCGACAGTGCCTTCGAGGGTGCCGAGGCGTTGCTGCTCGATCGCTTCGCCGGGGTGACGCTCGCGCAGTTAAGCGCCGACTTCCATGCCCGCATGGTCGCAAGCGGCAAATCATTCGATCTGGAGACTGTTCATGCAGCATGACGCCATCATAATCGGCGGAAGTTTCGCCGGGCTATCCGCAGCCATTTATATCGCGCGGGCGCGGCGGTCCGTCTGTGTCATTGACGCAGGAAACCCGCGCAATCGCTTCGCCAACACATCGCATGGATTCTTTGGTCAGGACGGCGGTGCGCCGCTGACCATGATCGCCACCGCGCGAGCACAGCTCCAAGCCTACCCGACAGTGCGCACCGTGGCAGGCGAGGCCAGCACAGCGCGCGCAATCGACGGCGGGTTCGAGGTGATGCTCGCAGGCGGCGAGGAAGTGACCGCGGCGAAGCTCGTACTCGCGTTCGGCATTTCGGACGAGTTGCCGAACTTGCCAGGCATTTCCGAACGGTGGGGCAAGAGCGTGCTGCATTGCCCTTATTGCCATGGCTTTGAATATGGCGGCGGCCGAATGGGCGTTCTCCAGATGATGCCGACGTCGGCACACCAGGCGTTGCTCATCGCCGACTGGGGCCCGACCACGTTGTACCTCAACGGCGGCGACATGCCCGGTGCCGACATGCTGGCCAAGCTTACGTGTCGCGGTGTTGCGATCGAGCCGTCGCCGATCTCCGCTTTGCAGGGCGATGGAGTCGGCTTGTCGTCGCTGCTGCTCGACGATGGGCGACAATCGTCGATCGACGCGCTCTATCTCGCTCCGCGTACACGCCTCAATAGCCCGATCGCCGAGCAGCTCGGCTGCGCGCTGGACGATGGTCCGTTCGGTCCCATCATCCGGACGGACGCGGCCAAGCTGACCAGCGTCCCGAGCGTCTTTGCGGCAGGCGACGCCGCGCGCGCACCACACAACGCAAGCTGGGCCGCCGCCGACGGGGTGACGGCCGGCGTATCGCTGCACCAATCACTGGTGTTCGGTCCACTCGCAGCTTGAACGAAAGGAACGATCATGAAGTTCTACGAACTGGCCTGGGGCCTCTATCCCCGACGAATCACCATCTATCTGGCCGAGAAAGGAATAACTGGGATCGAGCGCATCGCCTTCGACGCGCCTATGTCGATGCGAATGGACAGGCGCGTGAACGCGCGAGCGATCTGCTCAGCAAACGCAAGTTCAAGCCCGCATCAACGCGTAACTGAACGCACCCGTCGACGATGGCAAACCGCACTCCCACAAAGTCGTGCTGGTTACCGCCGGTAGCAGTCGTCTTGAGGAGGACAATAGCGCTCTAGCCAAGTTGACATATCCCGACAAACATGTATTGTTCACACATGAACAGTTCTGGGCCCGTGTGCAGCTTTTCGGATGGAATGAAGACGCTGGGCGCCATCATGAGGGCTGCCGCCGTAATTGAGGCGTATGCGGAGACTAGATTGGCGAGCGTCAATCTCTCCTTCGCCAAGCAGACCGCGCTGTCGCACCTTGTCGCGGCCGGCGAGCCCCTCGCACTCAGCGACATTGCCCAGCGGCTCACGTGCGTTCGGTCGAATGTGACCCAGCTCATCGACCGACTGGAGGCTGACGGCTTGGTGCAACGGGTGGACCATCCATCCGATCGACGTATGGTTCGTGCGGAGCTCACGCCACTCGGCCGCGAGCGACACGCGCAGGGGGAGGAAACCCTGCGACTGGCGCAACAAGAGCTGATGAAGCGCGTGCCGTCAAAAGACGCTGCTCGCCTCGTCGAGCTTCTACAGGGGATTTGTTAGTTCTTTTGTTCAGATACTTCATATGTGTATAATCCACGCCTTAAGCTCTTTCTAACCGCCACTCAGTCAAGCATTCCGACACGCCACCCGATGCCATCAAGGTCCACAGTATGACTGTCTCACAGAACGCCGTATGCGAAACGTTTGCGATCCGGGCTCAGGGTACCGGCACCCGATCTACGCTGGCTGTCCTTATGCTTCCCATTCTCGTGGCCGCTGCCTGTTCTTCACCGCCACCGCCGGCCCCACCGCCTCCCGCCGTAACGGTGGCGGCCGTCATCACACGCCCCACCAGTGACTTCAGCGATTTCACCGGCCGCTTCCAGGGTATCGAGTCGGTGGATATCCGGCCGCGCGTTTCAGGCTACATCCAGCGCGTCGTATTTAAGGAGGGGAGTCAGGTCGCCAAGGGCGACGTCCTCTTCATAATCGACCCACGCCAGTACCAGGACGACGTCGCACGCGCAGAAGCAGACGTGGCGCGCGCCAGGACGCGGCTGCAGCTCGCCGCATCGGAAACGCAACGCGCGAAGCGGCTGGTGGACGTCCAGGCAATTTCGCGCGAAGAATACGACACGCGCTCGAGCAGTGAGGCGGATGGAACGGCACAGTTGAGTGCGGCGGCCGCCGCGCTCCGCACCGCGCAAATGAATCTGGCGTGGACGGTGGTACGATCGCCGATCGCTGGGCGCGTGGGCCGCGCGGAGCAGACGGCGGGCAACCTGGTGCAGGGTGGGCCCACCGCCTCACTGCTTACAACAGTGGTGTCGCTCGATCCCATCTACGTGTACTTCGACACGGATGAGCAGACCTATCTCCGTTACGCCGGGCTCGCGCGTACAGCGCACGCAACGGCACATGTAGGCCTCGCTGATGAGCAGGGATTCCCGCACGAAGCTACGCTGAACTTCGTGGACAACCGTATGGATTCCACGAGCGGTACCATCAGCGTGCGTGCCGTGCTCCC
>JBPCQO010000293.1:0-7547 GCA_050998035.1 Gemmatimonadaceae bacterium
GCCGAGAAGAAGGGGAAGACGCCTGCCACATCGGAGCCGCTCCTCCTCGGAATCACCAAGGCATCGCTCACGACGCAGTCGTTCATCTCGGCCGCTTCGTTCCAGGAGACGACCCGAGTGCTGACGGATGCAGCTATCCGTGGTGCAAAGGATGACCTCATGGGTCTGAAGGAGAACATCATCATCGGTCACCTCATTCCGGCCGGTACGGGTCTGTACCGGTACCAGGAAGTGGACATCGAGGGTGTGTCGGTGCCCGAAGTGCCTGAAGAGGCGCCACCGGAGCCTACGATGGAAGAGATCCTCGCCGCGGGGGACGAGGACGAAGACTTTGGCCGGCCCGCCGGGGCCGCCGCTGCTGCTGCTGCAGCAACGGCCGCACGGGAGTAACCGCGCGAAAGTAGGCTGCACCACGCGGTACTAGCATGAAAAAGAGCCCACCATTAAATGGTGGGCTCTTTTGCGTCGTGGGGCTCCGCTCAACCACGACTCAGGCAGACAGTTCGGGCCGTCCCATGAGGAGCTGCACCATCGGGTCAGCGTCTGGTTTGGCAAGAACGTACACATGATCTCCCGCGCGCAGTTCCGTTGAACCCTCCGCGGCCAGAAGTGCGGAGCCACGTACGATCATCGTCACCGCGGCTCCGTCGGGGAAGGGAACTTCCGCGAGCGTTGCGCCACAGACCGGGAGCGCTTCGTCGACGAAATAGGAGCGCAGCACGCCGCGCATTGGCTCGCTCGATTCCACCACGACAGTGGCCATAGCTTCAGGCGGCGTCGGTGCGACTACACCAAAACGGCGGGCAAGCCACGCGACCGCTGCACCCGGTAAGACGGTGTTCACGACGACAACGAAGAAGACGACGTCAAAGATCCATCGCGCTCCGGGAACACCCGCAATAACGGGCATCGTTGCAAGCACAACCGGGACGGCTCCGCGCAAGCCGACGATCCCGAGGAAGAGCGTCTCTCGTAACGAGTAACCGAACGGCAAAATACACAACCCAACAGCAAGCGGCCGCGCAACGAGAGTGAGTGCGATAGCCAGCCCCAGCCCGGGTCCAGCCGCGGCCACAACGCGTGACGGATAGGTGAGTAGACCGAGCATGAGGAACATTCCGATTTGCGCGAGCCATGCAAAGGCATCGTGAACTCGGAGAATGCCCACCTGATATGGTAGCTCCGCTCCGGTGAGCAGGACGGCTGCGATGTAGACCGCAAGAAAGCCGCTACCACCCAGTAGCGACGGCAACGCGAAGGTGCTGAGCGCGAGTGCGAGTGTGAGGACGGGATACAGCCCCGGCGCGTCCAGGCGCGCACGCGGTATGAGCCGTCGGCCGAGCATGCCGGCACCGACTCCGATAAGTGCGCCGATCACGATCTCGCGTGCGGCCGTGGCGGGAAGCAACCACACGGAACCGGACCTTGTCGATGCCGAGAATCGCGTGGCCAGCGCAGTGAGCGTCACAGTAAGCAAAACAGCAATGGGATCATTGAATCCCGACTCGGCCTCCAGCGTGTGGCCAACGCGCGCTCGGAGCGTGAGTCCGCTCCCGCGTAGGGTAGAGAAGACCGCCGCTGCGTCCGTGGGCGAGACCACTGCGCCCATCAGCCACGCCACCGTCCAGCTCAGCCCGGCCAGATGCGCGAGGAAAGCTACGATGGCCGCGGTCAGCACCACACCAAGGGTTGCAAGAGTGAAAGCGGGCCACATCACCGCTCGCAACGTTCCGAGCGGTGTGTTCAGTCCACCGTCGAAGATGATGAGCACCAGCGCCAGCACGCCGAGCCGGAACGCTGTCGTGTAGTCCTCAAACGCGATGCCGCCGATGCTCGGCGATCCCGCCAGCATCCCGAGGGCGATGAAACCGAGGGCGATGGGAACGCCTGCACGTCCAGCCGCGCGCGTAACCAGAACGCTGCCACCAAGTAGCAGTCCGACAACGCCGAGGATAATGGCTGTTCCGGCGGGTTCATGACTCACTTGACTGGCGCTCCGGCTCCAGGGGAAGCACTACGTTCCTTAGTCGCCTTGCAGCATGTTGCGGGCCCGCGTAGATTGTACAGGCTATAGCCACTTCGCTCGGGAGTGGCGGTTCATGTCGATTCATGGTACATGCCGACAATCAATCAGCTAGTGCGCCAGAGCCGCAGCGATGTGGCGAAGAAGGAAAAGGCGCCGGCCCTGAAGTCCAATCCGCAGAAGCGTGGTGTTTGCACGCGCGTCTACACCACCACTCCCAAAAAGCCGAACTCCGCGCTGCGTAAGGTTGCGCGTGTGCGTCTGACCAACGGCTTCGAAGTCACAGCATACATCCCGGGCGAAGGGCACAACCTGCAGGAGCACTCGATCGTGCTCATCCGCGGTGGTCGTGTCAAGGATCTCCCGGGAGTGCGCTATCACATTGTCCGCGGCACGCTCGACGCCTCGGGTGTGAATGGACGTAACCGCAGCCGCTCGAAGTACGGGACCAAGAAGCCAAAGGCCGGAGCACCAGCCGCCAAGGGCAAGGGAGGAAAGAAGTAAATGAGCCGTAGAAAGAAGGCAATCAAGCGTCCAATTCTGCCCGATGCGCGGTACGACAGCCAGACCGTCGCCAAGTTCATCAACGTCATGATGTACCAGGGGAAGAAGAGCACTGCGGAGCGCATCTTCAACTCGGCGATGGACACGTTCGAGACCAAGACCAGTCAGCCGGGCGTGACCATCTTCAAGCAGGCGATCTCCAACCTCAAGCCCGTCGTTGAGGTTAAGAGCCGTCGTGTCGGTGGTGCCACGTACCAGGTTCCCGTCGAGGTCCGTCCCGACCGCCGCACGGCTCTTGCCATGCGTTGGCTCATCCTCTACTCGCGCAACCGTAACGAAAAGTCGATGGCCGAGAAGCTGGCCGCCGAAGTGATCGCGGCGAGCAAGGGCGAAGGCAACGCGATGAAGAAGAAGGAAGACACCCACCGGATGGCTGAAGCGAACAAGGCGTTCGCGCACTATCGCTGGTAGGCAGTAGGGTCGTTCTTCAACTCGACGCCCCGCTTGGTCCTACACGACTGAGCGGGGCTTCTTGTTCAGCGCGACAGTGTGCTGAGCGTTCATCGCGCGCCTGGCTTGATCCGCTGGTCATCCGCCGCGGCCTTGCCATTGAAGCAGATGCGGTGCTGGTCACTTATGCGAGTGCTTTGCTACCCCGGCGCCAACATCGCGAAAAGTGCAAATCACGCCAATGATCTGAGGGCCATCAGGAATGGAATGCCGATGCTGGTACCTTTTCCTAAACATCAAGAGAACGAGCCGTCCGTGAGAATCGATTCGTCGCGCTTCGTCGCGTATATCCGCTCTCGATCTGGTGAGGACATCGCGCTCGCCACGCTGGGAACAGCGCTGGGCCTCTGGCTCTGCTCGCGTCTGGTGCTTGCTAGCGGGAGCCGCAATTCGGTAGCGGGCGTAGTCGCCGCAACGGCAATGGCGCTAGTGCTTATGTTGGTCTGGTGTGCCGTCTCGTGGCTCTGGATCACGCGTCGCCGCCGATTGTAATTCGGGACGCGTTCCGGGGCGGGCTGAGTCGTTGCGATCGTTAGTGATGAGTATGAGCCCGGCTCTTGCACTTCCTCTCAGCTTACGGAGCCGCTCGCATTGCTGCGAAGCTTGGCGCCGAGCTAACACGGAGACGTATTCATGAGCCGTACCAGACTGATCCTGACCGCTGCACTCATGGCGGGAGCACTTGCAGCGTCGTCCGCTGGTGCCCAGCAGGATACTGCGCACAAGCCGGGCGGACTTAACAAGGTCGCTCGCGATGTCAGCTCGACTGTAAAGAAGGCCGGGCGGGACACCAAGTCGGAGACTAAACGCGCAGCGAGCGCAACCCATGGCGTGCTGAAGCGCACAGGTCGTGGGGTGAAATCGGATCTGAAGCGAGCCACGGGAGACACCCTTCCCAAGCCGCACCACAAGCCTGGCGGCCTGAACAAAGTCGCGCGTGAGGCTAGCGGCGGTATGAAGAAAGTTGGCCGCGCCGCGAAGTCAGACCTGCATCAGGGTGGCAGCAGTGCCCACAAGGCGCTTCAGAGTGCCGGCAAGAAAGCGAAGGCGACCGTCAAGGACACCGCCCATTGATCGCCGGTAGCAGATTTCGCCCATCCACAGCTACGGGCGGCGATCGGGCACCGGACGTGCACTAAGTGCTGACTACAGATGTGTACCAAGCTGGACCAACAGTGAGCCGACGAGAGGCAACACAATGAGCGGACGGTTAGGAAAGGATTTCGCGGCATCGCTGGGGACGCCGCGGTTCGTGATCCCTGTCGTACTGGTCATTGTGGTCGCGGCCGTCCTGTTCTGGTTCATCAGACGAGCTGGGTGACGCTGCGCGGATTGTGCCGCGTGTTGTTCGTCGCCGCTAGACCTACATGGGCGTTTGCGGCACTACTTGGGCAGTGAAGCTCCCCGTCACCGTGATCCGGGCCTGCGTGTCCTGCGCCGTTGCGGCCGCAAAGAAGGTCCCGCTGACGTAGGTGTCGGTAGCGGACGAAATTATTACGGTGCCGGTCGTTCCTTCAAAGCTGCTTCCGGGAGAACCTGTTGCCTGGTCGTAGCTCATGACGATATCGTTTGATGCCAGTCCTATGTCGTATGATCCGGCAATCGGGGGGGGGCCGGCCCACTTGAAGGCGACAACGGTGCCATTCTTGTCCATCAATCCGAGCACCGAGCTTGCCGGCACAGGGGTGCTGCCGAGGGTACCGGCCGGGGATGTGATCAGAGCGGCCTTGCCAGTCAGGGGAATCTGGAAGGCGCCGGTGACCGTGGCGGAGAACTGGCTGGCCGGCTGCTGCGTTGGCGCAGAGAGTTCGTGTCCACATGCGCCCAAGAAAACGACGGCCCAGAGAGCGGAGAGGCGTGCGCCATAGCGCAATGCTGGATTAGTCATGGTACCATGAGGACGGTCGAGCCCTCCAGAAGTCAAAAACATAGACTCCGCGCCGCGGGTTTACCTGATGACAGACTGGCCGAGACCCGTTGACTTAGCCTCTCCAATACGTCATAATTAGAGGCTGCACCGAAAATTGATCGCCGGCGTTCTGCCGGCGCGCCTCGAGTCCCCAACCGCGCATCAGTGGCGGTCGCACCCGGCGGCGGCGGATGGATACCGGTCCCAAATTGGGACGCCCGGTCCACCCGCGTTTTTGTTGGCTATTGACGACTGACTCGCTGAAGATATATGGCACGTATCACCCCGCTCGAGCACTATCGCAACATCGGCATCATGGCCCACATTGATGCCGGTAAGACGACTACGACCGAGCGCATCCTATACTACACCGGAAAGCAGCACAAAATCGGTGAGGTCCATGAAGGCACAGCCACCATGGACTGGATGGAGCAGGAGCAGGAGCGCGGCATCACGATCACGTCAGCCGCTACCACCGCATTCTGGAAGCGTCACGGCCAGAGCGACAAGGACGGCTCAGGCCCCGAAATCCGCATCAACATCATCGATACCCCCGGGCACGTCGATTTCACCGTTGAGGTGGAGCGCTCGCTTCGCGTGCTAGATGGCGCCGTTGCACTGCTGGATTCTGTGGCCGGTGTCGAGCCGCAGACCGAAACGGTGTGGCGCCAGGCCGACAAGTACGGCGTGCCGCGTCTGATCTTCGCCAACAAGATGGATCGGACCGGCGCAAACTTCGATCGCTGCCTCTCCATGATCCGCGATCGGTTGACGAAGGAGTCGTATCCCATTCAGCTGCCGGTCGGCAATGGTGATACGTTCACCGGCCATATCGACGTAATCGAGCGTAAGCAGTACATCTTCCACGATGAAACTCTCGGTAAGAGTTTTGATGTTGTCGATGTGCCAGAGCAGTACAAGGCCGCGGTCGAAGCAGCGCGTCACGAGGTGATCGAGGCTGCCGTTTCGCACGATGAACCGCTGCTGGAAAAGTATCTCGGCGGTGAGGAGCTGAGCATCGATGAGATCCGCCACGCCATCCGCGTCGCGACTATCGGCAACCATATCGTCCCCGTGTTGTGCGGCGCCTCGTTCAAGAACAAGGGCGTGCAGGCACTGCTCGATGCCGTTGTCGATTACATGCCGTCGCCGCTCGACGTACCAGCGGTCGAAGGACATGTGCCGGATCACAACGAGCTGGTGGAGAGCCGAGAGGTGTCCGACTCCGCTCCGTTCTCCGGACTCGCGTTCAAGATTGCGACCGATCCGTTCGTCGGTAAGCTGACGTTCTTCCGTGTGTACTCGGGTGTGCTGAAGAGCGGCTCGTACGTTTATAACGCGAGCAAGGACAAGCGCGAGCGCGTGGGGCGTCTGCTGCAGATGCACGCCAACAAGCGTGAAGAGATCGAAGAGGTGCGCGCAGGCGATATCGCAGCGGCAATTGGTCTGCGCGACACGCGTACTGGCGACACCATGGCGGACGAGGACAAGCCGATCGTGCTCGAGTCCATCAAGTTCCCCGCGCCCGTCATCGACGTGGCTGTGGAGCCCAAGACGAAGGCCGACCAGGATAAGCTCGCCATCGCACTACAGAAGCTGGCCGAAGAAGATCCGACGTTCCGCGTTCACTCCGATCCGGAGACGAACCAGACCATCATCTCCGGGATGGGCGAGCTGCACCTCGAGATTATTGTCGATCGTATGCAGCGCGAGTTCAAGGTCGATGCAAACATCGGCCGGCCGCAGGTCGCATATCGCGAGACGGTGCGCAAGCGCGTTGAGAAGATCGAAGGGAAGTTCATCCGTCAGTCCGGCGGTAAGGGACAGTACGGCCATGTTGTCATCAACGTGGAGCCGGCGGAGCAGGGTCAGGGCTTCGTGTTCGAGGACAAAATTGTTGGTGGTGTGATTCCACGTGAGTTCATCAACCCGATCGAAGCCGGTATCAAGGAAGCTCTCGAGAACGGTATCATCGCCGGTTATCCGATGGTCGACGTCAAGGTGCAGCTGGTCTTCGGTTCGTACCACGACGTCGACTCCAGCGAAATGGCGTTCAAGATCGCCGGATCGATGGCGGTGAAGGAAGGCGCTCGCAAAGCTGGCGCTGTGATCCTGGAGCCGATCATGAAGGTGGAGGTTGTTTCACCGAACGACTACATGGGCGACGTGCTCGGCGATCTGTCGTCGCGGCGCGGACGGATTGGTGGAATGAATCAGCGCGGTGAGGCCCAGGTGATCGATGCCCAGGTCCCCCTCGCTGAAATGTTCGGGTACTCCACACGCCTGCGCTCAATGACGCAGGGACGCGCGGTCTACTCGATGGAGTTCAGCCATTACGACGAGGTTCCGAAGTCGCAGGCTGAAGAGATCATGAGCAAGGTCAAGGCGTGAGGCGTCCTTAGGTCGCCCGTACATAGAGTTTTTGGGTAGGGGCGACCGACGGTCGCCCTGACGATCTCCGAACAGCGATATACAGAGAGAAAAGGGACAATGGGCAAGGCTAAATTTGAGCGTACGAAGCCTCACGTGAATGTGGGCACGATTGGTCACGTGGATCATGGTAAGACGACGCTGACGGCGGCGATCACGGCGATCCAGGCG
>JBPCQO010000079.1:0-14696 GCA_050998035.1 Gemmatimonadaceae bacterium
GAGGGATCTCTTCCGCTGGCGGAGATGCTGGTGTATCTGGCGAACGCTCCGAAGTCGAACTCCTCGTATCGCGCACTCAGTGCAGCGATGGATGTCGCTCGCGATACGCCGGGCGAGGGGCCGCCCATGAACGTACGCAATGCACCGACGGAGCTCATGCGCGACCTCGGCTACCACGCCGGATACAAGTACGCGCATGACAGCCCGGACGCGTACATCCCGCAGGAATACCTCCCGGAGAAGCTACGTGGCTCAGTTTTCGACGAGCCCGGCCCGTTCGGTTTCGAGCGCGACACCGCAAAAAGGTTGGCGGGGGGGGAGGATCTCAAGAAAAAAGGCCCCGCGTAGGGGCGACCGGCGGTCGCCCCTACGATGTTCGATATGCGAACGACGGTCGATATGACGACGACGTTCGATGTTCAATGAACACGATGTTCGATACCACCGAGAGAGGGCGACCGCCGGTCGCCCCTACACGTTACACGACGTTACATGAACCGTTGTTATTGGCCGCTGCTGGGCGGTGTCACGCTGGCGCTGGCCGCGTGCATGCCGTCGCCCACTGTCGCTCCGCTTCCTAGCTCCAGAACTGGTACCGTTGCGTCGGCCGACTCTGGTCACGCGGCCGCTGCACACACCACGGTGAAACCGTACACTGAGGTGATCACCAAGGAGGCAAAGACCCGCACCGGAATGTTCAAGACGCACCGGGTGGGCGACAGCCTCTACTTCGAAATCCCGCCCGGGGAGCTCAACCGGGACATGCTGCTGGTAGGTCGCTATGCGCGCGCCTCGGTGGTGGACGCGAGCAATCCGTTCGGCGCGTACGGCGGCGACGAATTTGGGGAGCGCACGCTCAGATGGGAGCGGGTTGGGAATCGTGTGATCCTGCGCTCGCCATCGTTCGCCATCATGGCGGACACGGCGCTCCCAATTTACAAGGCCGTGGCTGCGGGCAACTACGCACCGATCATCGCTGTCTTCGACGTCGCGGCGTACGGCCCCGACAGTGCGGCCGTGATCGATGTGACCCGGCTATACACCGGCAACACGCCGGAATTCACCGCCATTCGTGGGTCGGTGGATGAGCGTCGCTCGTTCATCGAGAACGCTGTCGCGTTCCCCGACAACATTGAAGTGGAGGCAACGCAGACAGGTACGCCTCAATCGAGTGGCCCCACCACGTCGGTAGCCGTCGCACGCGCGAACGAGGGTGCGCAGAGTGTGCTCGCACACTGGAGCATGGTGCGCCTACCCGATCGGCCGATGGTGCCGCGCATGGAGGACGATCGCGTTGGCTTCTTCGGCGTCACGCGAACGGACTTCGGTACCAATCAGTATCGTTCGGTCGATCGGCAGTACATCGCGCGCTGGCGACTGGAGAAGAAGTTTCCCGATTCCACGTTGTCGGAGCCAATCAAACCGATCGTCTACTACATAGATCCGGCCACGCCGGATGTGTGGAAGCCGTGGATTCGCAGAGCGGTTCTGGAATGGCAGCCCGCATTCGAGGCCGCTGGATTCAGGAACGCGATCATTCCAATGGATCCACCCGTCAACGATCCCGACTGGTCACCGGACGACGTGCGTCACACGGTGATACGCTGGCTGCCGTCCACCACAGAGAACGCGGTGGGACCGCACATCTCCGATCCGCGTACGGGGGAGATCCTGAACGGTTCCATCCGCATGTTCCACAACGTGCTCAACCTGCAGCGGGACTGGTACTTCACGCAGGTTGCTCCGCTGGACGCGCGTGCTCAGCATTGGCCCATGCCGGATTCGCTCATGGGACGACTGCTTCAGTTCGTTGTAGCGCATGAGATCGGTCACACGCTCGGCCTGTATCACAACTTCAAGGCAAGTTCGATGTACCCGGCCGACTCGGTTCGGTCGCGCACGTGGGTGCATCGAATGGGTCACTCGCCGAGCATTATGGATTACGCGCGCTTCAACTACGTGGCGCAGCCTGAAGACTCGATCGACGTGAAGGATCTGGTGCCCCGCGTGGGCACGTACGACAAATTCGCTATCGTGTGGGGATACCAACCGATCGCGGGAGCGCGTACACCGGAAGATGAGCGCCGCGCACTGGATTCCATGGCTCGCATGCAGGACACCATACCGTGGTTCCGTTTTGGACACCTGGCTGAATCGAGAGCGGACAATCCCGATCCTGGTGACGAGGCGGAAGCAGTTGGTGATGCGGACGCTGTGAAGTCCACGGGTTACGGCGTAAAGAACATCCGGCGCATCATGCCGATGTTGCTCTCCGCAACGCAGAAGCCGGGGGAGGACAACTCCGATCTGGCGGAGATCTACGATCGGCTGGTAGGACAGTGGGCCACTGAGATGGGGCATGTGGTAGAGGTGGTCGGCGGTGCCAATGTGCAGACCAAGTACGGGAGCCAGCCTGGCGCTGTGTACCGTCCGGTGACACGTGCACGGCAGGTAGCGGCGGTGAAGTTCCTGAACGAACAGCTCTTTGCCACACCGCGACTCCTGCTGGATGAAGCCGTCACTCGCCGTATCGAGCCGGACGGATCGCTGGCTCGCATCAACGCAGCACAGGCTCGCGTGTTACGCAATTTGCTGGACGACTCGCGAATGCAACGGATGATCGAGTTCGACGCGCGTGCAGGGTCAGGGTCCGCGAACAGGCCGGACGTGTATCCGCTTCGCGAGATGCTCTCCGACGTTCGCGGCGGCATCTGGAGCGAGCTTGCAGCGCCACGCGTCGCGATCGACGCGTTCCGGCGCAACCTGCAGCGCACGTATCTGGATCAGCTGAACGCGAAGATCAACTCACCGCGTGGCGCGACTGGGTTTCAGGTGATTGTGATCGGCAGCGGACCGCCACGTCCAAACGCCGGTCCGGCGGCGATGTCGGATGCGCGGGCGGCAATGCGTGCCGAGCTGGTCGCGCTCAAGGTGCAGATCGACGGGGCGGTGCCGCGTGCGGCAGATAGCGAAACGCGCGCCCATTTGCTGGACGCGCGTACGCAGATCGATCGAATTCTGGACCCGAAATCGTAACGAGCACCGTAAGGAATATCGATTTCGGGTGAGTAGCGGTGGGGCTACTATACTGCTCCCTACCGCTCCCGCCCTGCCCCGCTATGCTCCTTGTCGCGACGCACTACCACCTTCTTGCCTTTGATGTGCGTCGAGCGTAGCGCGTCGATGATGTCATCGGCAATCTCGTCGGGAACTTCCACCAGCGAGAATCGGTCGAAGATTTCGATCGCGCCGACAACTTCGGAGTTTATCTGCAACTCGTTCGAGATGGCGCCGACGATGTCGCCGGGTCGAACCTGCGCCGAGCGACCTGCGCCAATGTAGACCTTGGCGACCTTCCACTCGGGGCGGCGCGACTCCTTCCCTTCTTTACCGTCCTTGCGCTCCCGTACTCCTTCCTTCCCGTCGCGTCCCGCGCCCTTTCTCGCTCTGGGTTCTCTGTCGCCGCCATCTTCGCCGCCGCGACGGGTGCGCTCGCGTGGTGCGGAAACGGACGGAATCTCTTCCTGCTCAACGCCGCCGTCCGCAGTCGCCTCGTGCGCCATCTTCACCGCGGCCGCGGCGACGTCCATAACGTCGAACTCGCCGTCGACAATCGATTCGACGACGATCCTGAACGGATCGAGATCGCCAGATACGAGTGTCTCGCGCAGCGCGGCACTGGTCAGCTCCAGCCGGCGTGAGCGCAGGTCGGCGACGGTAGGAACTGTCGCGACTTCGATCTTCTGCTTGGTGATGTTCTCGATGTTGCGGAGAAATCTGTGCTCGCGCGGCTCGGCCAGCGTGATCGCCACACCTTCGCTTCCGGCGCGGCCGGTGCGGCCGATGCGGTGAACGTACGCCTCGGGTGACGTTGGGACGTCGTAGTTCACCACGTGGGACAGGTGCCTGATGTCGAGTCCGCGCGCGGCCACATCTGTCGCGATGAGCAGCTCGGCGGTGTTGGCGCGGAACTTCTTCATCACGCGATCGCGCTGTTCCTGCGACATGCCACCATGCAGCGCCTCGGCCCGGTACCCGCGCGAATTGAGCGTTTCAGTGAGCTCGTCCACCTCGTTGCGCGTGCGGCAGAACACCAGTGCGGAGGTCGGATTTTCCATGTCCAGCACGCGCCCCAGCGTCGTCATCTTATGCGCGCGCGGGACGATGTAGGCGGTCTGGCGCACCTTGGCCATGGTGCCAGCCTTGAGCTTCTCGCGCGCGATGGTGACGCGCACGGGATTGTGCAGGTGCTTGCTCGCGATGGCACCAACGCGTGGCGCCATGGTAGCCGAGAAAAGCGCGGTCTGGTGCTCGTCCGGCGTACTGCTCAGGATTGCTTCCAGATCCTCGGCGAAGCCCATGTCCAGCATCTCATCGGCCTCGTCCAGCACGACAGTACGGACGCTATTCAACCGGAGGGAGCCGCGCCGGATGTGGTCCAGCGCGCGGCCCGGTGTCGCGACCACGATGTCCACACCGCGCTTGAGTGCGCGCAGCTGCAGCTGCATTGCGGCGCCGCCGTAGATTGGCAGCACGCTCACGCCCTGCACCCGCCCGTACTTGTGGATCGCCTCGGCGACCTGCATGGCGAGCTCCCGCGTGGGCGTCAGGATCAATGCGCTCGGATCGCCCTTGGGGTTGCGACCTTCCGTCTGGAGCCGCTGGAGCAGGGGGAGCGCGAATGCAGCCGTTTTACCAGTTCCAGTCGCGGCCTGTCCGAGCACGTCTGACCCCGCGATGAGGGGCGGGATAGTCTCCTTCTGGATCGGCGTCGGCTCTTCGTAGCCGAGCGCGGTCAGCGTCGATACGAGTGAAGGGGAGAGTCCAAGTGCGGCAAAACCGGAGTCATTCTCAGTCTCGTCTGCTGCGGTATCGACCGTGTCGGCTGTGTCGGTGAGTTCCTGGAAGGCGGGGCGGTTGGTGGGCATCCTTCAATCTAATCCACCAGGCGTTGACGGATTCACTCCCGGTGCCGTATTCTCACGATCGACATGCATATAACCAACGCACTTACGACCTGGCTGCTTCAGGCACTCGCTTCGCTCTTTCTGGCAGTGCTCTTTTTGCAATCGGGGATCGACAAGATCGTCGACCGGCGCGGCAACCTCGAATGGCTCACGGGGCACTTCGCCAAGAGCCCGCTGGCGGGGACCGTGGGGCCGATGTTCCTGGTGATAACAATCCTGGAGACGGCGGCCGGAATCCTGAGCGGCGTGGGATGCGCGCTCATCGTGTTCACGCACAGTCCGGACGTCGCGTTCTGGGGAGCGGTACTGGCGGCGGTGGCGCTGGTGGCGCTGTTTTTTGGGCAACGGATGGCCAAGGATTATCCGGGTGCGGCGACGCTGGTGCCGTACTTTCTGGTTGCGCTTGCGGCGATCTGGGTACTGGGTTCAGCGGTTTAGTAGCATATTGCTATTACTTACCACTAAAGCTGCCCGAGCACCTCGATGACGCGTTGAGCGACTTCGCGCTGCGCGCAGTTTCCAGCCTTTGCTCACGACGGCTCGCAGGCGGCAAACGTGGCCCGCATTGTACTTTGCCATACGGCGTGATATACTATGCCATATGGCAGTAACACAAGAAATTGCGGCCGGCGCGGCTGAGAAGATGTCTGCTGACATCGCGGAGCTCTGGAGCCGCGTTCGCGCAGGACATCGCGAGGGACACTACTATGTCGCGCTGTTCGGATTACGTAGATACGATCCGCTTCACCTCGTTGATCAGATTCAACGGGGATTCACTTATGCCGCATTCGAACGATTCCAGCGGAATACCGAGCTACCGTATCGTCTACTTGCACAGGTAGTCGCGATTCCTGAGCGCACGCTTGCCCGAAGAAAGGAAAGTGGCCGCTTCGAGCCCGATGAAAGCGATCGGCTGGTTCGTATCTCGCGGGTCTTTGCCCACGCGATTGAGCTTTTCGAGGGAAGCTCCGAGGGCGCGCGTGAGTGGCTGACAAGTCCGCTACGGGCATTCGGCGGTCGCACTCCGCTAGAGTTTGCCTCTACTGACGTCGGCGCGATGGAAGTGGAGAGGTTGATCGGTCGGTTGGAGTACGGACTCCCCACGTAGTCCACGCCGTCGACGTCGCCGATGCAGCTCTGGCGCTTGATCAAGACGAAATACGCCGCCACTGCGTTTGACGGTGAAGGGGCTCGCATTTACGGTGCTCGATGGAACAGCCCCGGGACTCGTGTCGCTTACGCGTCGAGCAACTCTGCACTCGCAGTCCTGGAAGTATTGGTGCATCTGCGGAATGCGTCGGTTCTACCAGCCTATTCGCTTGTTGCAGCGACCCTGCCGGACGCAGCGGTAGAAACCTTTCCCGTGCCAGCTCTTCCAAAGAACTGGAACGCGTCGCCGGTCCCGCCCGAAATTCAGGGGATTGGCGATGAGTGGATCAGATCGCGCCGCTCGCTCGCTCTCGAGGTTCCCAGTGCCTTGGTACAGGGCGGAAGCAATATTCTTGTCAACCCTGCGCATCCGGACTTCGCGCAGTGCAGCGTGGATTTGGTCGAGCCATTTGGCTTTTATCCGAGACTGCTTGGGTGAAGTCGCATCGGCTAACCACAGTCTCTATCCGCACGCCGATGTGACGGCATTGCCGAGAACTCGGGCTTGTGCCATTTGCGCGGAGGCTTCGTGCGATTGCGCAACCAACCGCCGACGCCGCTTTCTGCGTGGAGTTGATACGACGGTGCACCGAGAGCGCTACCGCGTGAGATCGTGCGGGCTAAGTGGTGGTTCGCCAGCGATGTGAGAACGACGCGTCACTGGCAGTGGTGCAGTCGGCGGACGGAGTGGCCTGGTTGCAGGCGGTGGTCGGCATCCGCGAGAGTGCGGGCCTGCAGAAGTACAAGTGCTGCAGCGAGCCGTGACGAGCGGTGCGCGACGGAGCGGCGTCGCGAAGCATGTAACGTGTCATGGGTTCAGACACGCGTTTGCGACACATCTTCTGGCGGACGGGTACGACATCCGGAATCCATGAGCTTCTCGGGCACAGCGACGTGAGCACGACGATGATTTACACGCGCGTACTGAACAAGGGCGGCCGCGGGGTACGGAGTCCGGCTGACAGGTTGGCGTGAAGGCTGGAAGACGAGGGGGTGTGTTTCTGATCGCTCGTCTTAGGCTGCGGAGATTGCAGTATAAGATCGAGCAACTGGACGCCTGAAAATCGCGTAAATCTCTCTGCCCGTGGGAGATAGATCTTGCGGGGAAGATTTGGGCGCGCATCTTATGCTGCATGCTCGCAACGTTATTGAAGCAGAGCTTTGCAGTCTGATACGCGTTGTGTGCCTATCCGGCATCTCGCCAAATCGATAGCTTTCTAAGATCCATCGCTGCGCTGGAGGCTGCCGTGCAATCCTATACTGCTGTGATCGAGCGGGACGCACAGACCGGGCTGTACGTCGGATACGTGCCGGGCTTTCGTGGGGCGCACTCGCAAGGCCTCACCCTCGAAGAACTCCAGACCAACCTCGCCGAAGTCGTCTCCATGCTCCTTGAGGATGGCGAGCCAACGCTGGAGGCCGAATTCGTCGGGACTCAGACGGTTCGCGTCGCCTGACATGGGCTCCCTGCCGGTCCTCAAGCCGCGCGAGATCGTCGCACGTCTGGAGCGGCTCGGATTCGTCGAACTCCGCCAGCGGGGTTCCCACAAGCAGTTCCGACATGCCGACGGGCGCGCCACCACCGTGCCGTTTCATTCCGGCCGCGATATTTCGCCGATTCTGCTCCGCCAAATCTGCCGCGATATCGGCGTCGCGCCGGAGTCCTTTCTGGCTTCATAGTGCAAGCCACATAACGCGCGCTGCACCAGTTGGTTTACCATCGGATTGTTCACTTCGCTCGCATTTTATGAACTCGCCCGCAGCTGAGCCAGGGCGTTGAGGTTGTAGAAACGCGGGGCAAGTGTTTTCGGAACATCAGCACATGGAGCCTCAATGACAGTCAAGCGAATGGACAACGTCGGCATCGTTGTAGAAGACATCGATGTGGCCATCGGGTTCTTCACCGAGCTGGGCCTCGAGCTCGAAGGGCGCGCCCCAATCGAAGGAGACTGGGCAGGTGGCGTCACCGGACTGCGAGACATGCGAATTGAGATCGCCATGATGCGCACCCCGGACGGCCACAGCCGGCTCGAACTGTCCCGATTCCTAGCGCCGCCTGTGGTCGCCGATCACCGAACCGACCCCGTGAACGCGCTCGGCTACCTACGCGTCATGTTCACCGTGGAGGACATCGACGATACGCTCGCCCGGCTCCGCAAACGGGGCGCGGAGCTCGTTGGGGAAGTGGTCCAGTACGAAGATGCGTACCGGCTCTGCTATGTCCGGGGGCCGGAAGGCATTCGCATCGGACTCGCCCAAGAACTGGGGCAGCAGACTGCCTGATGAGCACACGTCGTAGGCGCTGACCTGATGGGGCTTTCACTCGCGCTGGTTAGTTGTCGTTGGAAGGCGTCTAACATCGGCTTGAACGGACGGCGGCCTCATCATGGCTGGATAGCGGGTAGCCGCCGCCGTTCAGCCTAGCGTTAGGTGGCTAAAGACGCCGCGATAGTGACAGTTGCTGATGGCCGCTCTTCGCCTCTGGGGCTATCGTCTGTCCACAGGCTCTCCATCGCCTTCGCCGACTCTCCCGACAACCCCATGCCTCCTCGCGACCGAAAGAAGATCACGGGAACGTGCCGCCTGTGTTTGAAGCGCGGTCCGCTCACATTTGAACACGTCCCTCCCCGAAGCGCATTCAACGACAGACCGGTTCTCGCACTCACCGATCCCGACTTCTATGCAATTGGTCCCGACGATCCCGTTCGCGGCCGGGTGCAGCAACGCAGGTCTGGAAAGCACACGCTTTGCGCCACATGCAACGCCAAGCTTGGTCGCTGGTACGTCGAGACGTACAAGCAGTGGGCACGTGACGGTGCGGTGATACTTCAACAAAGCAGTGGGATCGTCTCATTGGTTCACCTAAACCATTTGCTACCGCTGCGCATATTGAAGCAGGTGGCGGCTATGTTCTTCTCGATCAATCCGGTAGGCTTTGCCGAAAAACATCCGGAGCTTGCCCACTTTGTTCTCAGTCCACACTCTCAGTTGTTACCGCGGAAGCTTCGCTTCTTCGTCTACTATAATTGCGAAGGTCGCTACCGCACCGTACCTATCTGCGCGTTGCTGGATATCAAGACGAAGCAGATGAGCGTGTTTACTGAACTCTGCTACCCCCCGTTCGGCTTCGTCATGGCGGTCGATACCCCGCCTCCCGATGACCGCCTGTGCGAGATAACTGCTTGGGCGCGCTTCAAGTACAGTGAGTTTGCTTCCCTGCCGCTCTCAATCCCAGTCCTGCCAACATACACGTTCATTGGTGGGGACTACCGCACAAAGGCACGCATCTACGAGGAGGCCTAGCTGCCATAATGAGCCACGCGCACCAGCCACCTAATGTGGCGTTGCAGCAGTCGGGCGATTTCTGGTTGCTCGTTCCGCTCGCTTTTATGAACTCGCCCGCAGCTGAACTTGGGCGTCATGCCGCACCGTGCGCTCTGATTCAAGCCTCGCCGTTCCGACTGTGCGCGTTTGCCTACTGCCACGTTACACGTTACACTTCTGCATGGCGATCACGCGCTTTCGGCACAAAGGCTTGGCGCGCTTTTTTAGTGAGGGCTCGACGGCCGGGATCCAGAGTAAGCATGCGGTGCGTCTGAGGTTGATTCTCGGCCGTCTGGCCGTGGCGGTCGAGCCGCGGGACATGGGATTGCCGGGACTCGCGCTTCATCCACTGAAGGGGTCGCGCGCCGCGACGTGGGCGGTGAGCGTCAGTGGCAACTGGCGCGTCACGTTTCGATTCGATGGACCTGACGTTACTGACGTGGATTACGAGGATTATCACTAATGAAAGCATCTTCTATGCATCAGCCGCCGCATCCCGGCGAGATTCTTCGTGAGCTCTGTCTGGCGCCACTGGGGTTGAGCGTTACCGAAGCGGCCGAATCGCTCGGGGTGAGTCGAAACACTCTCTCCTCAATTTTGAATGGTCGAGCTGGGATTAGCCCGGAAATGGCCATTCGGCTGTCCATCGCCTTTAATACAACGGCGGAAAGTTGGTTGAGGCAGCAGATGCAGCATGACCTGTGGTTCGCGGAGCGCTCTCGCAAGCGCTTACGCGTCCGAAAGCTTGCTGCCGCGTAATACGTGCCGCGGTGGTGCGTCTGTAACCACAACATCACGAGCCGTTTCCTGAATGTTCGAACAAGCCTTCCGCAATATCGACGACATCCTCCGGAAGGAGGCAGGCTGCACCACGGAGCTCGACTACACCGAGCAGACTTCGTGGCTGCTGTTCCTGAAATACATCGACGGCCTGGAACAGGACCGCGCAACGGAGGCCAAGCTCGAAGGCAATGAATACACGTTTCTCCTCGACCAGCCCTATCGGTGGGAAAGCTGGACCGCACCGAAGGACAAGACCGGCAAGCTTGACCACAACACCGCGCTTTCCGGGGACGATCTGCGCGACTTCGTCAACGTGAAGCTCTTTCCCTACCTGCACGGCTTCAGGCAGTGCGCCAGCGGCCCGAACACCATCGAATACAAGGTCGGCAAGATCTTCGGGGAGATCAAAAACAAAATCACCAGCGGCTACAACGTATTCCCGGCAACGGTGACCCTGTGCAATTGGCCGTCGCGGCCTTCTGGTTCGGTGTTGCCGGCCGCAAAGCCTCGGCTGATTCGAAAATCAAGACTTCCACAGCAGGGTGGGGGCTACTCAATATCCTCTCCTGCATCTACCTTCGTGAGCTCGCATGACGTCCGCCTCGTCCCAGACTACTACTCCGAAACCGCGCGCTCCACTCACCGACGCTACCGTCTTCGCGATCGCGGATCTGGTTGATGATGCGGGCGCGACGCGCGAGCCTTCTCACTCCGATATCGGCTTTCAGATCGAAAGAGCCGGACTCGCTCAAGCGGATCCAGCGAAGGCCAGCGGTCCACCTGTTGGGAAAGCGAAGCGTGTTCGTGCGGTCCTCACTTGGGCGCTCGAGAGCGGGCCGAACAAGGGTGAGATCCTATGCGCCGCCCTAGTTGCGCTGGTGAAGTCGAAAGGTGGCTTTCGAGAGGGCTCTCCCAACTTCGTCGGCCGAGAGGCGGTCGCGAACGCAGTTGATGCTTTCCGTGGGGAAGGTTACGTTCTTGGCACAGATGGCCATCTTCGGCCGGTGGTTCTCGACACCCTGCGGGGGGCGGAGCTGACTGATGCGCTGGCGTCTTGCGTGCAGCGAGCGCGACGCGGAAGCACCGACGCGGCGCTCCTGGTGGGCACGGGGAAGGATCTGCTTGAGGCCACCGCGGCGCACGTCCTGACGGAGCGCTTCGGGACCTACAGCCACAAGGATAACTTCCCGACGCTCCTCGGCCAAGCTTTTATCGCGTTAGATCTCGCGACTCCACACACGCCCGCTCAGCAACCGGAGTCGCCACAGCGGCGCCTTGAGCGAGCATTGTATGAGACAGGCTGTGCGGTGAATGCCCTTCGTAACAAAGAGGGCACGGGACACGGGAAGCCGTGGCTTCCGAGGGTTTCCGATGCGGAAGCGATCCAGGCGGTTCAACTCATGGGCATTATTGCCGGCATTCTTCTCACCGCTCACAAGAAAGGCAAGTAGTCTGAATGAAGAAGCTCTTCACGGAACGGCACGGCGAAGCCAAGCCTCGCATAAGTGAGGTTCTCGGAAATGACGTGCGGGACGGGCTCTTAGAGCTCGTCGCCGCGCGCGTCGACGAGGAGTGGTTTGGCTCGACTTACCCCGAGCGTTGTGCCGACGGTTATCCCAACGCAGGGACGGATCGCCAGAAGCTACGCGCCGCGCTGAAGATGTATCGCTTGACGCTTCCGAGTCTCGATCAGCAGCCCAGCGTAAGTTGGGGTGAACCGATTCCGGAGCCTCCCGCCCCTCCGACCGATGCTGAGGTCTTCGATCTCCTCGAGTTCTCCTACGAGGTGATCGCGGAGCCTATTCCTGGGCAGTACCACAGCTACATGGGGCACACGCACTACACGTACGATCAGGAGAAGGGCCGAGAGAGGTTCGCCGCCGACATGAACCGCATCTTCGAGCGCAACGGAATCGCGTTCGAGGTGAGGGACGGCGAGGTTTCGCGCCTCGCGCCAGCGCCTCTTCACCAGGCGCTAGCGCTGGCGCAGTTCAGCACTGGCGATACCACGCTAGATGTACTGCTCGAGGATGCGCGGCGGAAGTTCCTTCATCGCGACTTCAAGATGCGTTCCGAATCGCTCGAGAAGATTTGGGACGCGTGGGAGCGACTGAAAACCATCGAGCAGGCGAAGGACAAGAAGGCGAGCGTCGGAGCGATTCTCGACAAGGCCGCTATCGCTGCGCCGGCCTTCCGAGACCGTCTCGAGAAGGAAGCGAAGGAGCTCACTGAGATCGGCAACAGCTTCATGATTCGACACACTGAGGTCGGGAAGGTGCCGATCACGGAATCGGGCCACGTCGACTATCTCTTTCACCGCGTGTTCGCTCTGATCGCGCTACTTCTCCGATCGAGCGGGCGCTTTTCTTAATGCCTGCCTTTCTCGTCTCGAGCGAGTGGCGTTCGCTCCTCGGCGACTGCATCGACGACGCGAGCTTTCCCTCTGCTCGGGGAAGCCGTCCGCGCCCACAAGTGAGGATGTCTAGCGTGCGCTGCACCAGGCGGGCGATCTGCGGATTGCTCGCTTCGCTCGCTATTATGAGACTCGCCCGCACGTGAGCTCGGGCGTTAGATAGCCACACGCAACCCCAAACCCATGAGTGTCTCCGTTCCAGTATTCGTTGGCTCGACATTCGTCGACCTACAAGCTCACCGGGCCGCAGTCAGAGAGGCGCTGCACGGCCTCGAGGCTGCCGTTCGAGGGATGGAGTATTTCGGGTCACTTCCCGACACACCAAAGGAGGAGTGCCTTCGTAGCGTTCGGGGATGTCGCATTTACATCGGCCTGTTTGCGATGCGTTACGGATCGATCGATTCGGTCTCAGGAAAGTCGCTTACGCATCTCGAGTACGACGAGGCGCAACGCATCAGCCTTCCGTCGCTGATCTACTTGATCGACGAGGATCGGCAGCCCGTGCTTCCGAAGCATGTAGACACGGAGGAAGGCGCAGTCAAGCTCCGGGCGTTCAAAGAACTGCTTAGATCTCGTCACGTGATCACTTTGTTCACCTCTCCCGATGATCTTGCCGCCAAAGTTACCCGGGACGTTCCTCAACTTGCGTCGCGTAGCGGCTTTGAGGTACGCGCGGGGGAGCTCGCCAAGTTGGTGTCCGCGATTCCTCGTATCGATTGGCTCACGGACGAGCGCTTTGAGTTCTTGAAGAGGGAGCTGGGTGAGGCGGCGGCTCCAATTCCGTCGGATGCCGTCTTGCGTGAAGCGCTTGAATTCATTCTCTCGCGTGACAACCATGCAGCGGCGTTTTTGCTCACGCGCACAACACGTCTGAATCTTCGGGCATCCATCGATCTCCTCATGGGTATCGAGAAACGTCTTCACCAGATAATCCGACGTGGCACCGAAGCACTAGCGGCGAAGTGAGCGCCGAGCAGTTCCGGGGCGCCTTCAGAGCCGGTTATCTAACGAAGCGCTGAAGCTGTCAAGCGATTTATTGATTTGCGATCGCTGCGCCATCACTCTTATGTGGTTCGCTTGCACCTTTAGCTTGAGCGTTGGGCAGACGACACGCATCACTTAATGTTGAGACCTGGGCGTTGACACCTGACTCGCTCGCGATTCGTTCGGTGTTCCCGGAGCGACGCACGACCAATGCAGATGTGATCATCGCTACCATCCCTTCGATGAAGACCGGAGTATCGCTCGAGACCGTTGGGCCTATTGTCGGGCATGACGGACCCATTTCCATCCCTCATCGCATCCATCTGCCGCGACAGCTGTCGTAACGCGTTGCGTACGATGTGCTTGCGGTCCCGCTGAAAGAATTTTCAGCGGGACCGATGAGTTTCGGGGCGTGTGGCAGTCTATGTCACTGAACCCTCAGCAGTTAACCGCGCAACTCGCTGGGCGCAGCCAACATGAATGAGGCCGTGGCGTGCGCGAGTTCCTCGCAATGCCAATAGAACAGAAAGTCCAACCGCAGAACACGGAGATTCAAATGAGAAAGCTCAGCATCATCGAACACATCTCGCTGGACGGCGTGATCCAGCACTCCGCCGATGACGACGATTTCCCCTACAGCGGCTGGACCGCGCCCTATCGGACCCCCGCTGGCCTCGAGGCAATCGTCGCCGCGCAGGGCGAGCGCTTCGATCTGCTGCTTGGCCGTCGCACCTACGATATCTGGTCGACCTACTGGCCGAAGGCGCCGAGCAGTCCGATGGCGGATGGCCTCAACGCGGCAACGAAATTCGTCGCTACCCACCGTCCGGACAGTCTTGAGTGGGGCCCGTTCGAGGGCGTTGGACCGGACATCGTCGAGGGCATTCGCCGCATCAAGTCGCAGGGCGGCGCGGACCTTATCCTCTGGGGAAGCTCCACGCTGACCTCCACGCTGCTCGAACATGGGCTTGCGGATGAAGTCCTGCTGGTCGTCTATCCGGTCCTGCTGGGCACGGGGAAGCGCTTCTTTGCGGAGGGAACCCCGCCACGCTCATTCGAGCTCGTCAGCACGAAAG
>JBPCQO010000105.1:0-25622 GCA_050998035.1 Gemmatimonadaceae bacterium
CACTCTCGAAGTCCGGCACCTCCACCAATGCGACGAGATCCCACTCGCCGCTCACGGAGTACACACGCGACACCCCTTCAATCCCGGCGAGCTTCGTGGCACATTGCGGGATCCGCGTCGGGTCAGCATTCACGAGCACGATTGCGGAGATCATCCTATAATGCTAACGAGCGAACACCGAATGGAACAGGCCGAGCGCGGCGCCGCTGCCCGCAGCCAGAACGTCGTCCACTTTCTACCGCGGACGACTGACGCACTCACGCGGGTCGTCACTCCGGCACTGGAGCGCGTGGACGTCACCGAGCCAACACTCCAGGTTCTCGTCGTGACGCCCGACGCGGAGACCGCGATCGTCGCCGGACAGGTCGTCCTCGCCCTCACCGGAGCACAAGGAATCGAGGTGGTTCCGGTCACTTCCGCCAATCGCGCGGCGCGCCTCCTCGCAGACCGGCCGGCCCATGCTATCGCCGGTTCTGCAATCGAGATCCAGACCCTGGTCCAGCGTTCCGCCATCAAGCTGGACGGGATCAAGGCAGTCATTCTGGCCTGGATGGACGATGAGGCATCCGTCTCGGCCGCGGCCATGAGCGCGCTCGAAGCTCTCATGGCCGAGCTCCCCAAGGAAGCGGACCGCGTTCTGATTGCCCGGCATGCCACGCCACAGGTTGAACAGATCATCGACCGGTACCTCCGAACCGCCCGCCGGATCTCGGCTCATGAGCCTGAATCCGAGGAGCAGGAGGGAGGCGGAATTACCGCCCCAGCGGTTCCGATCCATTACGTGATGGTTTCCGCCTCGTCCAGGCCGGCTGCGCTCCGCCGCCTTCTGGACGACCTCGACCCGCCCTCCACGTCGATCCTCGTCCGCGAGCAAGCCACTGAAGCCGACGCCACCCACACCATCCGCAGCCTCGGCTACCGTCGTGCAAGCGATCCTGTTCACGTGGCACGCTACGATGCGATTCCGCAGAGTCACACGATCATCCTGTACGATGCCCCGGTGCTTCCGAGCGAGCTAACGTCACTCGCGGCTGCCGGATCTGTTCAGATCGTGGCACTCGTCACCGCGCGTGACGCCGTGCCGTTGCACGAGTTGGTCGGCAATCTCGTGCCACTCACCCTTGAAGGACCTGGCGCTGCCGCCCGCTCGCGTGACGCACTGCTGCGCGACGAGCTGGCGGTGGTTCTGGCACAGGGCGTGGCCTCACGCGAGGTGCTCGCCCTCGAGCCGCTGCTGGAGCGCTACGACGGCGTCGAGATCGCCGCAGCTGCCGTTCGACTGCTGGAGCTCCAGCGTGCCGACCGGGCCGCCCACGCCGGGCAGACCGGATTGCGCCTCGTCGGCACTCCGGCTCGGAGCGACACGCGTCCACGGGAGGGGAGCAGTGATCGGGGCGGCAGCTCGTCGCGCGGAGGCTCCGCGCGTGGTGCCGGTGGCAGCGACCGGAATTCCCGCGACCCTCGCAGCCGCGATTCCGGGGGCCGGGATTTCCGCGGCCCTCCACGCGGTAATTCTCGCAGTGGTCCGCGAGACCAGTCCGAGGCCGGCGCCCCCCGCCCTCCGCGTGGTGAGTGGACGCCCAAACGGCCGCCGCGCGATGGCGCTCCACCAGAGCGGCGCGAGCGCGACCTCGGCCGCGGCCCTCGCTCCAGCGGCGCCGGAGCGGGTGGCTCACGATCGGGCGGTACACGCGACGATCGTCCGCGCCCACCCCGCGGATCTGAACCACGACCGCCCCACCCTTTTGAACGCTAACGCGCTGTCTGAGTGGGTCTAGCGTGAGTGTCGGATACCAACACACCGGCGGCTGGGTGGAGGTGGTCGCCGGTGTGATGTTCAGCGGCAAGAGCGAGGAGCTCATCCGCAGGATCCGCCGCGCACTGATAGCACGCAAACGCGTTCAGGTCTTCAAGTCCCGCCTGGACGAGCGCTACTCGGGGATCAACGCAGTATCCAGCCATGACGGGCGTACAGTCGAAGCGATACCGGTCGACACCGCCGCCCAGATTGCGTCGCGACTCGATCCCACTGCACAGGTAATCGGGATCGACGAGGCTCAGTTCCTCGACGCTGGCATAGTAACGCTGGTGACATCACTGGCGGAGAGCGGCCGGCGCGTGATCATTGCCGGGACAGACACAGACTTTCGCGGCGACCCATTCGGAATGATGCCGCAACTCATGGCGATCGCCGAAAGCGTGGACAAGCTCCACGCTATTTGCGTGCTGTGTGGCGGACCTGCCACGCGCAACCAGCGCCTCATCGATGGCAAGCCCGCGCCATACGAGAGTCCTCAGATTATGGTCGGCGCGGCAGACCGATATGAGGCTCGCTGCCGCATGTGCCACAGCGTTCCCAGGAGAGATGCCACGCAGGGTTGGTTGCTGTAAGTGAAATGTGCGGGTCGATTCCGATCGACCCGCACATTTCACTTCTCACTCAGCAGGTGCTAGTTCGGCTGCAGCGTGGCAAACAGCTTCTTGATGTCAAAGCCACTCGGATCCAGCTCGTAGTACCGGTTATCGGTGTAGCGGCCTGTAGTGGGAAAGTACGGCGGGGGATTGTACAGTGCGCAGCGATCATAGCTATAGCGCTTGACGTAGCCATACCGCATCGTCGAGTTGCCGTACCCCATTGCGCCTCGCTGCTGCTGGATCACACCGCCCGTGAGCTTAAGGCAACCACGAGCGCTGAGTGCACCATCGCAGTCGCTGGCGTTCATCGCGCCTCCGGAATAGTTCTCCGCGCCGAACGCCGTGTTGAGTGCCATCAACACACCCTGTACGTACGTGTCCTGAGTGTCATCCACGTTCTTGAATGTACTGCCACCACTGCTTATGTCGGGAGGATCATTGAGCGCGTTGTCAGCCAACATGATGTTGTTGCCCGAAATCACGCCGAGGATGTCCTTACACTTGTTCAATGCGGCGTCGGTCACATAGCGAATGTCGTCCAGGATCGCGACATTGCTCGTGGAGTACAGCGTGACTCGGCCACGAAGCTTTCCACTGATGCCCACGGTGCCGTTGACGTAGATCACACCCTTAGTGGTCGGATTGAATGTACGCGACAGCGGGAACAAGTACGGCGCTTCCGCTGGCCAGTTAGCTGCCACGCTCTGCGCCGCGCCCGGAGGCCACTTCCGCCAAGTGCCCATCTTTCCGGCGGTGCCATCCGTGAACGTGGTGTCGTTCCCCCCAAGGTAGCCAAGCGCGATTGTGGTGCCTAAGCCATTCTGCGCTCCGTACGACTCCGCCTGATTGTACAGAGTACTCTGGTTATCCGTATTGCGGATGCTCACTGCGCGAAGGTTTGGGTCGCCACCCATATAGCAGCGCGCCGACGGTTGCGACATTACCACAACCTGAATGTTGTTCGGAAAGTAAGGGTCGTTCTTCTTGGGCTTGGCGCTGAGTTGCACGCTGTCCTGCGTGAGTCTGTTGATGGTGCTGTCTGAGTACAATCCTGATTCCTGGAGCGCGTTTGCGAACCAGGGCTTCCGATGTTCGGAGAGAGGAACGAACATTGTGTCGCTGACCACCTGCCCCTTCTTCCCGGTTCCGTTCTGCATTACTCCTTTGAACGTGTACTTCGCACCGCAGTTATCCCAGGAGAAGTCACCGCGCAGCCACTTCGGCCCGGCGGTCGATGACGCGTCATAGATCCTGAAGAATCCGTCATCATCACCGTCGAGAGTGCTCGGAGCGCTCGGGCTATCCACGGGCTTTGCCACGAACTCAATGCGCGTCATGACCTGGTCAACACCCGCGGAAGTGGGCACGTTGGTGATATTGAATCCACCTGCGCCAGCGAAGGTGCTGAGAAAACCGAGGCTGGCCGGAAGTGGCATCTCTATCCGCTTCATGTTCTGCGAGTACCCCTTGTCGAACACGCCGGAACCCGGATTGGCGACGGTTGCTGCGGTACCAACGTCGTCGTAGAAGTGTGCACCACCGTTAGGGCCGATGTTGATCACGTCGTTTGACCAGACTGGTCCCCTTAGCTGGTCGTTGTTGTTAAAGTAGATCGTCTGCCCGTTATTGCTCTCCTGGTTGGACCAGTAGGCAAACTTCGCGAAGCTTTCCTGGGCGAGTTCCAGTCTGCGGACCACCTGCGCACCCACGCTGTTCTTGGCGACCGCCACCACGCTTACGAACGCCCCGAACTGGCCTGTGAGCGAGCTCGATCTACCGATGTACATGCTAGTGGTGACGCCGGGTACGGGAACTCCATCGGCCCCGTTCACCGCCGCGTTTTGAAACACGGTCCGATATGAACCCGTATCAGGCACCGCGTACGGATCGTAGTTCAGTGTGCTCTTCCCCATGGCGAGCACTGCTTCGGCGGAATATCGGAGATCGCGCTCGTTGTTATACGAGTCTGTTACCAGCCGTGCGTTGCTCCCGAGATAGATCGCCGACGTGGCGAGACTCGCGAGCCCGAGCGTGAGCACCAGCGTAAGGATCAGCGCCGAGCCGCGACGCTGCGGGGTTGGATTCGCCCCCATAATCGCTGGATCGGCAGCTTTGACGTTGTGCTTGTGCATCAGCTTGTGCATCAGCTTGTGCATGAGCCTGTGCATCGGTCCTCCTTTAGGGTTGGTGCTCATGGGATGTAAACCGGGCCAGCGGTCGAGATGGGCGACGGCTGGTCACCGCAATCCAGCGCAGCCACCCCGTACACCAGGTTCTGGTTGCTAGCTAACGGGGTGTCGGAGAACTGGTACGATGTCTGCCCTGCCGGTATCCCCGCGGGCGTGCTCGCGATTGGCTCGCCAAAGTCCGTGGCAGATGCGTCGCGTTTGTAGATCGCGTATCGTTCAACGTCCTTCTCGCCACCCGTCTCGTCAAACGCTGGGGACCAGGTGAGCGTCACCTTGTTGGGGTTGGAATAGCGTGTCAACTTGACGGTCTGCTGGAAGAGTGGAACCGCGCCGCACGTGGTGTGGTTGAGCAGCCCGGCGTTCACCAGACGGATCGTGGCGTCCGCTGGCCGCTGAGACACCGTGCCGTTTCGCTCAACGGAGGTGCCCACGAGATGCACTTTCACGGAGCGGATCGCGTCCGTAATCGACGGGTCCACGGCCGTAGCTCCCGTATCACCAGGGCTTCCGTGGATCGCGACGTGGTACGCGGGCAAGGAACTCGCAGGAACTGCGATGGGCACGCCGCCAGGACCATTAACCATGTATGTAAATGGAGCCGCATCGCCTGGGTTAATGACCATTCCTCGCGCCAGCGTGTCAACAGGCCCAGCATTCACTCGGCGGAACAGTGCGTACTTGCCGTTGGATCCAGTGCTACCGTCGAGCGCGACCCAAAAGGATATCGTCTCTGCAGAGCTCAGCTGACCGGAGCCCTTGCGATATGAGACCTCCGGATACTGATACGCTGTCACGGGGAGATTGATCGTGGCAGCGGGCGTAAGACTCATCGTAGCGCCGGCAGGAAGGTCCGTGTCCAGATATACCGCTCCAAATGCGCCACCTTCACTCGCGGTGTCGCGAGTCGCGAAATCGGCGTTGAATGTCACTGCGTAAGGGGCAGCCTGCACTATCATCGGCTGCTGATCCAGCACGCCAATGCCGGCAATTCTCAGCTCGCGGTCCAATGTTGAGATCGCGAAACGAACATTCTGCTGCGCGTCGAGCCGGCCAGCGTGATCGTCCATGGCACGCAATTGCGACCGAAAGACGGGGACGGCCATGCCGAAAACGAGCAGCATGATCGTGACTGCGAGCATCATTTCCAGGAGCGTGAATGCCTCGCGCGTCCGGAGTCTAGACTCGACCATGATGAACTTCCTCTCGGGCCTGGGTGTGTACACCACTGTGTCTGCTGGCGCGTACCCCATCAGAAGGCCGCGATGATGGTGGATCGCTTCAGCGGAGCATCGAGCCGGCCGTTGCTGACCACGACGGTTGCTGTCTTGTAGTCGTACAGCGCCTGCGCGGTGCCCCCCGTGTGCGACACAAGCGTGGTTACCGTGTAGCCGACATAAGGACTCGCAAGACTGACCGTTCCCGGATACAACGAGTCAATCAATGAGTAGCGCGGCGCGGTCTTTATGTCCTCCAGCCGTTGTGATGCGATCTCACTCGCCGTGTTACGCACGTCACTCACCGCAACTGCGTGCGCGAACTTGCCCATGAAAGCGGCGATTGCCAGCATCGCTGTCGCAAGAATGGTGACCGCTATCATCACCTCGATCAGAGTCATGCCTTCGCGGCTGGCTGTCTTCATAGCCCCGCTCCTTTCCAGACAGCTCCGTCGTAGCGATACAACCGGACGCGTCCCGTTGCCTGGCGAACGTGGAGAGCCCTGAAATCGCGCGAGTCTGGCGTCGCCGAGCGCACGTACACTTCCAGCTCGCTGCTCAGGGCGCCGTCGCGATGGTAGTAGACAGTCGGGAAGCCATCGCGGGACGAGAGACTGCTGCCGGCGACTGAAGCTCCTGCCACCAGCTGGACGCCCTTTGGTGGCGTACCGAAGCGATCACCGTCTTCGAGGGGTCGCCAGTGCAGTTCCTCCCCCGGGTCGTAGGAGTGATTGCCATTGGCATCGAATACCGTGCGGATGCGACCGCCCAACGTGTCGAAACTCACCATCACGTCGGTTTGCCGGACGATCGCGCTACGTTGCGCCTGCTGCAGTGCGCCCTGCGCGACACGCATTCCCGCGTCGGCGTTGTAGCCTGACAAGCGGATCCGCGGAATCGCGATCGCACTCAGGATTCCTATTAGGGTGACGACTATCAGCACCTCGATCAGTGTGAAGCCGACGCGGTGGGATTTTGGCATGCTGAAAAGGTATGGGTACCGCTCCGGCCCAACTGTCACGCTCCGGGACGGAAATGTCACTTTCTCCGAGTATCGGCGTCCCTTGTGATAACCAAAGTGATTTCATGAGCGTCGTGGTCGCACTCATCCGAAACCAGATCAGACTCCAGCGCCTCCGCGCGGCGGCCCGGGACGCGCATGCGCTAATCCCGTGCGACAGCTGGGACCAGCTACTCGATACCTGCGACGGACAGATTGTCCACGTCGCCGTGCTCGACCTGGAGGCACTCTCCGGTCCGGACTTCGATCCTGTCAGGCTGCTCAAGCAACGCTGCCCGCGAATCGCGCTCATCGCGTACTCTGCTCTGTCGCAGGAACGTGTGCGTCACATCTTTGATGCGGGGCGCTACGGCTTCGAGGAGCTCGTGATCGCAGAGCTGGACGACGGTCCTTCGGCCTTCGCGCGGGCTCTGGAGCGAAGCGCGGCGCGCGGTGTTGCTGGAATTGTGAAAACGGGACTGCCGCAGGCGGCTGATCCACTGGCCCGCGACGCGCTCCTGATCTCGATTACCCGCGCGCACGAGCGGCTCACCCCCGCATCACTGATGCGAATACTCGGGATCTCATCCAGGAAACTCTCCCACGCCCTGGCGCGCTGTGACTATCCCTCCGCCCACAAGCTCATCATGTGGGGCCGACTCATCGTTGCCGCAGCCCTGCTGGACGATACGCGCCATAGCGCCGACCGCATTGCGTTGACACTTAGTTTCCCCTCTGGGAGCGCCTTCCGCAACAACTGCAGGCGTTATCTGGGGGCAACGCCGCTGGAAGTGCGGCACCGTGGCGGTGCCGATTGGGTGCTGGCGCAGCTCCGGCTACAGATCAGCGCGACGAGAACGGCGCGGCCAATAGAAGTGGACCGGGCGCTCGCGCACAACGGCTAGCGCACAACGGCTGGTGCCCCACGGACAGTGCACAAACGTTCCCGGTTTACAATCACCGTCGCACTGGTACCTTGTACGCCATGCTGTATGTCGGACTTACCGGAAACATCGCCAGCGGAAAGACTGCCGCCGCGGAACGCCTAGCAGAGCTCGGCGCGACAATCGTAGACGCGGATGTACTCGCGCGCGAAGCCGTGGCACCTGGCTCTGACGCTCTCGTGCGTGTGGTGGAGCGCTGGGGCGGAGGGGTTCTCGCAGCTGACGGCACGCTGGATCGGGAGGCTCTCCGCCACATAGTATTCAGTGATCCGGAGCAGTTGGAGGAGCTGAACGCGATTATCCACCCCAGCGTCTGGCAACTGCGCGACGCCCGTGTGGATGAGGCGCGCGCGCGCGGCGACGCGGTGCTGGTATACGTGGTGCCGCTGCTGTTCGAGCGGCATCTGGCTGAAGAGTTCGACGCCATCGTGCTCGTCGATGCAGACAGGGCCACGCGACGGGAACGGCTCACCGGGCACCGCCGTGTAGCGGAAGACGACGCGACTAATATGATAGCAGCGCAGATGCCCGCGGAGCTGAAATGCGCGCGAGCCGACTTCGTCATCGACAACGATGGATCACTCGAACAGCTGCGGGAACGAGTAGACGCCGTGTGGGAGCGGTTGACAGTCCTGGAGACCCGGTCTAGCTTGGCCGGTTGACTCATTTCTTAACCGAGGCAGCACGCGTGGCTAACGTTCCTGGCGATCTTCTCTACACACCGGAGCACGAGTACGTTCGCGAGGTCGGCGACGGCGTCGTGGAAATAGGCATTACTGATTACGCCCAGGGCGAGCTCGGCGACGTGGTCTATGTGGAGTTGCCGAAGGTGGGCGCTTCATTCGGCAAGCATGACGTGTTCGGCACCATCGAGGCTGTCAAGGCGGTTTCCGAGCTTTTTGCGCCGGTACCCGGTGAAATTACGGAGATCAACGGCCGGCTGGACCAGGAACCTGCTCTGGTGAACAGTGATCCGTTCGGCGCTGGCTGGATGATCCGGATGCGGCTCACCGACCGATCGGCTCTCGAGTCGCTCATGAAGGCGAGCGACTACGAGAAGACCACGGGCTGAGGTTAAAGCGGGGTTCGGGTTGGCCGCGCCATAGGAGGAGGCGCGGTTGCAACCGCGCCCTATGGCGTTACATACGCGTCGGTGGGCGGGCACGAGCAAACGAGATTCCGGTCCCCGTACGCGCTCTCGATGCGGGCCACAGTCGGCCAGAACTTTGACTGCTTGACCCACGGCGCAGGGAATGCCGCCTGCTGCCGAGTGTAGCTGTGGGTCCACTCGTCGGCGGTGACGCGGTCCTGGGTGTGCGGTGCGTTTTTCAGGACGTTGTCGGTGCGGTCCGCCTCCCCTGTTTCGATGGCGCGGATCTCGTCGCGGATCGCGATCATGGCGTCACAGAATCGATCCAGCTCGGCCTTTGATTCGCTCTCGGTGGGCTCTATCATCATCGTCCCCGCAACGGGGAACGAGACCGTCGGAGCGTGAAAGCCATAGTCCATCAGCCGCTTGGCGATGTCCTCCACGTCCACGCCGCTGGTTGCCTTCACCACGCGGGTGTCCACTATGCACTCGTGCGCGACGGTCCCATTCTGCCCGCGGTACAGCACCGGGTAGTGCGGATCGAGCCGCCCGGCGATGTAGTTGGCATTGAGAATTGCGGCTTTGGTCGCCTCCACCAGACCGTCTGGGCCCATCATACGGATGTACGCGTACGATATTGGTAAAATACTTGCGCTTCCCCACGGGGCTTCTGCGATGGCACCAACGACCGTGCGCCCGGGCTGCGGGATAACCGGATGCCCCGGCAGAAACGGAGCTAAATGCGCCCCGACGCCGATGGGACCCATTCCCGGTCCCCCGCCTCCGTGCGGGATGCAGAATGTCTTGTGCAGGTTCAGGTGGCAGACGTCCGCGCCGATGTCGCCGGGGCGGCAGAGGCCTACCATCGCATTCATGTTCGCGCCGTCCATGTACACCTGACCACCGTTTGCGTGCACGATGGAACAGATCTCCTTGATCGTCTCCTCGAACACTCCGTGGGTGGACGGATACGTCACCATCAACGCCGCGAGATCGTTGCGGTGCTGCTCCGCCTTGGTCCGCAGATCGGCCATATCGATGTTGCCCGTTTCGTCTGTCTTGACGACGACGACAGTCATTCCGGCCATGACGGCGCTGGCCGGGTTGGTCCCGTGCGCCGACTGCGGAATCAGGCAGATCTTGCGGTGCGCTTCGCCGCGTGACGCGTGATACGCATCGATCGCGAGCAGACCAGCATACTCACCCTGCGAACCGGCGTTAGGCTGTAGTGACACGGCGGCAAAGCCGGTGATCTCGGCCAGATCGGCCTCCAGCTCGGTGAACAGCTGCTGATATCCCTGCGTCTGCTCAACCGGAGCGAACGGATGAATCTTGTTGAACAACGGCCAGGTGATCGGCATCATTTCAGCGGTCGCGTTCAGCTTCATGGTGCACGAGCCGAGCGGAATCATCGAGTGGACGAGGGACAGATCGCGTGCCTGAAGTCGATAGATGTACCGGAGGAGCTCGGTCTCGGAGTGATAGGTGTTGAACACCGAGTGCGTGAGGAACGGCGACACGCGGCGGAATCGCTCATCATACCGGGAATCCGAGCCATCCAGCAGGTCCCCGACGGTCAATGGCGGAGTGGCATCACCGCTTAACACGGTGAGCAATTCAGTCACATCAGCCGGCGTGGTCGTCTCGTCCAGCGAAATACCGATCGCATGCGGCGCAAGCAGCCGAACGTTCATACCCCGCTCGGCTGCTGTCCGAACGATATCGGCCGCGGAGCTGTTGCCGAGTTCAACTCGAACGGTGTCGAAGTAATTCTCGTGGCCGATTGTGAAACCGAGCCGGCGCACGCCTTCGGCGAGCGCGGTGGTTAGCTCGTGTACGCGCTTGGCGATGCGCGTGATTCCGTCCGGGCCGTGATAAACGGCGTACATGCTCGCGACGACAGCGAGCAGCACCTGCGCCGTACAGATATTGCTTGTCGCCTTCTCACGCCTGATGTGCTGCTCACGCGTCTGCAGCGCCATGCGGAGCGCGGGAGCGCCGTCGGCATCGCGGGAGATGCCGATGATGCGGCCCGGAATCTGCCGCTTGAACTCATCGCGCGTGGCGAAATAGCCCGCGTGCGGTCCGCCGTAGCCCAGTGGGACCCCAAAGCGCTGCGTGTTACCAACGACGATATCGGCGCCCCACTCACCCGGCGGGGTTAGAAGGGCAAGACTGAGGAGATCGGCCGCCACCGTGACGAGGGCGCCGTGTTCGTGTGCAGCGTCGCACAGCGATGAATAATCGCGCACGGCGCCGTCCGTTGCGGGATACTGGATGAGCGCCCCGAATACGTGTGGACCGAAGTCGAACTGATCGTGCGGAACGACGTTTACCGTGAGCCCGCGCGCAGCAGCGCGGGTGCGGACGACGTCGATCGTCTGTGGGTGGCAATCGTCAGCAACGAGGAACAGCTCCTTCTTCTCATTCCCGTTTAGTGCATAGCTGAGCCCCATCGCCTCCGCGGCTGCCGTCGATTCGTCCAGCAGAGAGGCGTTGGCGACCGGGAGACCAGTAAGGTCGCTCACCATCGTCTGGAAGTTGAGCAGGGCCTCAAGCCGACCCTGCGCAATCTCCGCCTGATACGGCGTGTACGCGGTGTACCACGCCGGGCTCTCGACGATGTTGCGCTGGATCACTGGAGGGGTGATACAGTCGGAGTAGCCCATCCCGATGTAGCTGCGTAGCAGCGTGTTGCGAGCGGCTATCGAGCGTAGCAGCGCCAACGTTTCGGCTTCGTTGCGCGATTCCGGAACGTTGAGCGGAGCGCGGAATCGGATCTGCTCAGGGATAGTTGCGTCGATGAGTGCATCGAGCGAGGGATAGCCCAGCGTTGCGAGCATGCTCGCGATCTCAGCCGGATTGGGGCCGATGTGGCGGGGCGCAAAGGTGTCGGCGCTCTCGAGCGCGGGAGTATCCTGTACGGAAGCCATCGTTGTGATGATTGGTTGATGCAGCGGCCGCTTTGCGGCGCACAAGATTACCCTGCGGCAGAGTGATCTCGTCCGGTAAATTTAATCCCGTGACCGTCTGCCCCCCTGCCCTCACCCCGAGGTGGCGCGTTGTACTGACGCCGCCGCTCGCGGGAGCCGAAAACATGGCCGTCGACGCCGCGCTGATGCAACGGGCGAGAGAGAGTGGAGAGGCTGTGCTCAGAGTGTACACCTGGGCCCGGCCCACCGTTTCATTCGGGCGGAACCAGGCCGCTCAGGAGTACTACTCCGCCGAGCGTCTAAGCGGCGCCGGGGTGGACGTTGTCCGCCGTCCAACCGGAGGGCGAGCCATTCTGCACTACCGTGAGATCACGTACAGCGTGACAGCGCCAGCGTCACCG
The DNA here is from genome assembly GCA_050998035.1 of Gemmatimonadaceae bacterium. Taxonomy (GTDB): domain Bacteria; phylum Gemmatimonadota; class Gemmatimonadetes; order Gemmatimonadales; family Gemmatimonadaceae; genus Fen-1247. The sequence goes on from JBPCQO010000105.1 coordinate 12,187, forward strand.
GCAACCCCGTTGAAGGCCGCGTACGGCCTGATAAACGACATGTTGCTCGAAGGGTTGAACATGCTTGGCGTCAACACTCAACTCGCTCAGGCAGGCGGGCGCGCTGCCCGGCCGAACGCGTCTCCATGTTTCGCATCCCCGAGTGAGGGGGAGGTGATGGCTCACGGGAGAAAGCTCGTCGGGAGCGCCCAGTGGCGGGAGGACGGGGCACTGTTACAACACGGCTCGATACTCGTCGATGATGATCAGGGGCTTCTTATGAATTACATGACGACACCGTTGGCCATCAGGACGCGAGCAGGAACACCCGCAGGAACACCCGCAGCGGCAACACCGGCGGCGACGTTGCGCTCCATTCTTGGCCGGACCCCATCCGCCGCTGAAGTCGCAGAATCGCTCTTCGACGTTGTTCGCAGGCGCGCGGACCCGGATGCCGCCGCGCTGGCCGTGGAACCGCTCGTGAGTGCGAGCCGCCTGTTCGAGGGGACCTTCAGGGATCAGACGTGGACGTGGCGCCGTTAGTGCCGCGCGGGTCTGCGGTAGGGTTCGCGGTACTGGCGTTGCTCACAGGCGTGGTAGCATGTTCGGAGGCGCCCCAGACGGCAGGCGGTAATGGCCTTGGTACCATGGTGATCTCGACGGCGGCCGATGCAGATCACCTGTTTCCCCCATTAGTGACGACCACTCTGGGTAGAGTGATCTCGCAGCAAATCTTCGAGCCACTCGCCAGCATTGGCGACTCGCTCAATGTGATTGGCGATGAGGGCTTTGAGCCGCGGCTCGCCGACAGCTGGAACTGGTCGCCCGATTCGCTGTCAATCGCCTTTCATCTCGATCCGCGCGCGCGCTGGCACGATGGCGTCCCCGTCCGCGCCAGCGACGTGCGGTTCACGTACCGGCTATATGCCGATCCGAAGTTGGCCGCTCCAAGCGCGAGTATTTTTGCCGAAATCGACTCCGTCACTGTCCGCGATTCGCTCACGCCAGTTGTGTGGTTCGGGCAGCGCTCACCACAGCAGTTCTATATCGCGGCCACGGAGATGGATATCGTCCCTGAGCACGTGTATGGCAAGGTACCGGCGGAGGCGCTCGCATCCTCAGACATGCTACGCCGCCCCGTGGGTTCCGGGCGATTCAAGTTCTCGCGGTGGCTACCGGGCCAGACAATCGAGATCGTCAGCAACAAGAGCCATTACCGCGCCCCTGCCAGGCTGGACCGGGTAGTCTGGACCATAGCACCCGACTTCGGTGCGGCATCAGCGCGTTTTCTGAGTGGAGAGGCTGATTTCTTCGAATCTGTACGCCCGGAGATGCTGGCGCAGGTTCAGCAAGCACGGGGGATGCGTGTAGCGACTGCTCCAGGATTCAAGTATGGTTTTCTGGCGCTGAACCTCCATGATCCGAAGAGAGCCGGCGCACCGCACCCGCTGTTCGGGAACCGGACCCTGCGCCGCGCCCTGACCATGGCGGTCGACCGTCGCGCGATCGTTCGCAGCGTGTTCGACACTCTGGCACTTCCGAGTCTCGGACCAATGGTGCGAGCGATGCCGACCACGGACACATCGATCAACGAAATTCCGTTCGATCCGAGCACCGCTGCGCGGCTACTCGACTCACTCGGCTGGAAGGGCGGGGACGCAGGCGGGGTGCGCCACAAGAACGGAGTGCCGCTGCAATTCACAATCCTCACACCGTCGTCGAGTAAGGAGCGGGGACGCCTCGCGGTACTGCTGCAGGAGCAGTTCAGGCGCGTCGGGGTGCACGTTGACGTGCAGACGCTAGAGCTAAATGCTCTGATGCAGCAGCTGGGAACCCGTAACTTTGATGCGGTGATGACAACCTGGGCGCTTGATCCGGACCCCGAAGCGGTGCGCGGAAACTGGGGCTCGGTGGCGGCGCACGCCAAGGGAAGCTCCAACTTCAGCGGGTACGCGAGCAAGCAGTTTGATGCGCAACTCGACAGCGCAGCGTCGGCGAAATCGCTGGCGCTGGCGCGGCCCCTGTTCACGCAGGCTTACCAGACAATCGTCGACGATGCTCCGGCTATCTGGTTATTTGAGCCGCGCAGCGTGGTCGGCGTGCAGCAGCGGATTCGGCTTGCGCCGCTCCGGGCGGACGCATGGTGGGCACACCTGGCCGACTGGTCGATTCCCGGGAACGAGCGCGTTGCGCGCGATCTGTTGGGCAAGCCCGCCTCAAGCGAAAAGCAACCCATCCGAGGGAGCTGAGTGAAGGGCGGTACGGGCGTAGTCGGCTTCATCGCGTCCCGCCTCGCTCAGGCTCTTGTAGTGGTCGCCACTGTGGCGACTTTAGTGTTCGTGCTCATCCACGTAGCGCCAGGCGACCCCTTCTCAGCGGCAATAGACAACCCGAACGTCACGGAGGCCATCAGAGCGCGATGGCGTGCTTCGTACGGGCTGGATCGGCCTCTCGCTGAACAATACGTGCGCTACCTGACCAGTCTCGCGCACGGCGACCTTGGGTGGTCTTTCTCCATGCGCCGACCCGTGCTCGATGTGTTGAGCGACGCGCTCCCAAATACATTGCTGCTCGCCGGCACCGCTCTGCTGCTTGGCTTCGGCGGCGGGATTGTGCTCGCTGTTGCACAGGCGCGGCATGTTGGATCGCGGACAGATCGCATGCTCGGCGCAGTGTCGCTCTTTTTCTATGCGATGCCCGACTTCTGGCTTGCGCTCATGGTGATGTTGATCTTTGCCTACTGGCTACCGGTGTTTCCGGTTGCGGGTGCGACCGACCCGGTGATGCACGATTACATGGGACTGGCGGCGCGGATTCTCGATCGAGTCCGGCATCTGGTCCTTCCCGCCGCGACGCTGGCGCTGCTCACCGCGGCCGGAGTCGCGCGATACCAGCGCGCGGAGCTATTGCGCGTGATTCCAGACGACTTTGTGCGTACGGCCCGCGCAAAGGGAGTGGCCGAGGGGAGAATACTGACGCGGCACGTTTTGCGTAACGCACTCATCCCCACGGTAAGCCTGCTAGGATTGAGCTTCTCTGTGCTCTTCACCGGGGCGGTGTTCGTCGAGCGGGTATTCGCGTGGCCCGGCATGGGCTGGGTTATCCTGAACGCGGTTGCGACGCGCGACTATCCGCTGGTGACAGCAGGCGTAATTGTCTCAGCGGCAACCGTTACAGTCGGGAGCTTGCTCGCTGACCTACTGTACACCGTCGCGGACCCGCGTGTACGTCGCTAGCAGCCGCAGCATGATCCGCGGCGCAGAGATCTGATGTCTGCACGGCAGTGGGCACCACAAGTTTGGCGCAGGGCACGGTGGTCTACAGCCATACTCGGAGCGTTGGTGCTCGTTGCGCTGCTCGCGCCACTCATTGCGCCGTACAATCCGACGGCTCAGCCTGACATAGTTGGCCTGAAGGATCTGGCGCCGTCGCTTGCGTATCCATTCGGCACCGATCCGTTCAGCCGGGATGTGCTGAGCCGGGCGATATACGGCGCACGAGTGTCGCTATCGGTTGCCGCGCTTGCGACGGTCGTCACGGTAGTGTTCGGAACGGCGTATGGCGCGATTTCGGGATACGCTGGCGGCGCTGTCGATACGGTTCTCATGCGAATTGTCGATGCGCTGTTCGCCATTCCACGCATTCTGCTGCTCATCGTGATCGTTGCCCTCTGGCGCAACCTGCCACTTCCGCTTCTGGTGGCGGTGCTCGGAATGACCGGCTGGTTCGGTTTGAGTCGTCTGGTGCGTGCTCAGGTACTCGCACTGAGACAGCAGGAGTACGTGGTCGCGGCGGAATCGCTCGGTGCGAATGGCGCTCGCGTCCTCATCCGCCACATCTTACCGAATGTGCTCCCGACGGTTATCGTCGCTGCTGCGCTGGGCGTGGGACACGTTATCGTGCTTGAGGCCGGCCTTTCATATCTCGGGCTCGGCGTTCAGCCACCCGATGCGAGTTGGGGCAGCATCATTCAGGACGGAGCGGATCAGGTTGGAACTCTATGGTGGATCTCACTTTTCCCAGGGCTGCTGATAGTGATCACAGCAATCGCGTGCAACTCGTTGGGAGACGCGCTACGCGCCACGCTCGATCCGCGTAGCGATACGCATGAGCCGACGACCTGAGAGCGACTTGATGAGCGTTCCAACGGAACCACTGCTCAGAGTGACAGATCTGCGCACCTACTTCCACGACAACGGCATGGTGGCGCGAGCCGTGGACGGCGTGTCGTTCGAGGTGCTGCCCGGGGAGACCGTCGCTGTGGTTGGTGAGTCAGGATCCGGGAAGTCAGTGACGGCGCTGTCGATTCTCCGGCTCATCAGGACGCCGGGGAAGATCCAGAGTGGAAGCCGCATAGAGTTCGACGGACGCGACCTTCTCTCGCTTGACGATGCAGCGATGCGCTCAGTGCGTGGCAACAGAGTATCGATGATCTTCCAGGAGCCGATGTCTGCGCTCAACCCGGTGCTCACGGTGGGCGATCAGGTGGCTGAGGTGGTGCGCGTACACACGGGCGCGACGCGGAAAGAAGCGTGGAAGCAGGCGGTAGACATGCTCGCTCTGACGGGGATTCCAGCGGCGGCCGAGCGTGCCCGAGAGTATCCGCATCAGCTATCCGGCGGCATGCGTCAGCGCGTCATGATCGCGATGGCGCTGGTGATGCACCCCGCGTTGGTGATTGCAGACGAGCCCACGACCGCGCTTGACGTCACGATCCAGGCGCAGATCCTGGAGCTACTGTCCGAGCTGCGCCAGCGGTTCGGGATGTCAGTGTTACTCATATCGCACGATCTCGGTGTCGTTGCCGAAGTCGCGGACCGCGTGTTGGTGATGTACGGCGGAGAAGTGGTTGAGCAAGCGTCGGTGACGGAGCTGTTCGAGGCACCGCACCATCCGTACACTGAGGGGCTACTCAGTGCGACGCCCCGGTTGAACCAGCGTAGCGATCGCCTCACCACCATCCCGGGAATAGTTCCGCCTGCAACCGCGTGGCCGAGCGGGTGCCGATTCAGAGATCGATGTAAGTATGCGTGGGATCGATGCGCAGAGGAGCAGCCGCCGCTTTATACCGTGGGTGAGCGGCATCTTTCGCGCTGTCATCTGGCGGACGAGCCGCTCCGCCGACTGGAGCCGCACGAGCCGATTGCCGCGCAGATAGGAGCGGGTGCGTGACGCAGGAGAGCACGGCGCAAGGCATTGCACACACGAACACCCCGGAGCCACTGCTCGCGGTGAACGGGCTGGTCAAGACGTTCCCCATTCGGAAGGGTGTGTTTGGGCGGGTCACCGGTGCTATCCGCGCGGTCAACGATGTCTCATTCGAGATCGAGCGCGGCCATACCCTTGGCGTAGTGGGCGAATCCGGCTGCGGTAAGACGACGATGGGGCGGTCCGTGCTGCGCCTGATAGAGCCTTCAGCCGGCTCTGTGATTTTTGGCGGAGAGGATGTGCGAACACTTGGGGGGTCGCAGCTGCGGCGCATGCGCCGACGGATGCAGATTGTCTTCCAGGATCCGTTCTCTTCGCTCAACCCGCGCATGACGGTTGGTGCGGCGGTGAAGGAGGGAATGGTGATTCACCACCTCGCCGAAGGGAGCGACGCGGACCGCCGAGTTCGCGCGCTGTTCGAGGAAGTGGGACTGAACCCATCGTATGCTGCGCGGTACCCGCATGAGTTCTCCGGTGGTCAGAGGCAGCGCGTTGGTATTGCGCGCGCCCTCTCGGTTGAGCCCGAACTCATCGTGTGCGACGAGCCAGTTTCGGCGCTGGACGTATCGGTGCAAGCACAGGTCATCAACCTGTTGCAGGATCTACAACGCGACCGCGGTCTGACGTACCTGTTCATCGCGCACGACCTATCGGTGGTCGAGCACATAGCGGACCGTGTGGCAGTGATGTATCTGGGCCGCATCGTGGAGATCGGGCCGGCGCGAGCGGTGTACGCAAATCCGATCATGCCGTACACGCAGGCACTGCTGTCGGCGGTGCCCGTGCCAGAGCCTGGGCGCAGATCCAACCGGATCGTGCTCAAGGGAGAGCCACCGTCGCCAGCCAATCCCCCACCCGGCTGCGTCTTTTTTCCGCGGTGTCAGCACCCCGCGAAGGATGTCGAGTGCACCAGGGTCGTGCCTCCGCTGGAAGAGAAGGTGCCAGCGCAATTCGCGGCGTGCATCAAGCAACCTTCGACGCTGACCGGTAAGTTCTAGCACTGCGGTTTACTGCTGGCGTAGTTCTGATCATCGTCGCCCATCCCACACCCGCTCAACAATCGCTATGGTCACACCGAAGTCCGTCTTCGAGCAGCCGCAGGCAGAGACCGTAACGCACGACGAACCACCGCCGGGACTACAGCAGTGGACCGGGGACACATCCTTCTTCGGCCAGCCAAAGGGTTTGTCGACGCTGTTCCTGATGGAGATGTGGGAGCGGTTCTCGTATTACGGGATTCGGCCGCTGCTGGTGCTGTTCATGACGGCGGCCCTCTCGTCGGGTGGGTTCGGATTCGATCGAACAGTCGCATCATCCATCGTGGGCCTGTACGCAGCATCCGTGTACCTCGCTTCACTGCCGGGCGGGTGGATCGCCGACCGGTGGCTCGGACTGCAGCGCTCGATCTGGTGGGGTGGCGTCCTGATCGCACTCGGCCACATGGCAATCGCATTCACCACAGTGTTCGCGCACACGGCGTTCTTTCTCGGGTTGGTACTCATCGTCATGGGAACGGGGTTGCTCAAGCCGAACATCTCGGCGATTGTCGGCGACCTGTACCCGGAGGGAGGCGCACGGCGTGACGCAGGCTTCTCCATCTTCTACATGGGCATAAACGTCGGTGCGCTCGTGGCGCCCCTGATCACGGGCTATCTCGGCGAGCGTGTAGGTTGGTCCTGGGGCTTCGGAGCAGCTGGTGTCGGTATGCTGATTGGACTTTTCACTTACCGCGCGCGCGCCACGCGCACGCTGGGTCCGATCGGCGGTGCGCCGAGAGCGGGACCCGAGGAGCAGCGTAAGGTCAAGCTGGCCACGGTGGCGGCGGTCATCGTGATCGCAGTGGTGGTACTGCTCGCGACACTCGGTGTGATCCACATCAATGCTGTGGCTGTGGCCGAGCAGATGACTGTTGTGATAGTCGGACTGGCACTGATCTACTTCGCGTATCTCTTTTTCTTCGCGCGACTCACGGGAGACGAAAAGAAGCGTGTGGGCGTAATCGTGGTGCTGTTTGTCTTCGCTGCAATTTTCTGGGCGGCGTTCGAGCAAGCCCCGACTTCGCTCAACCTGTTCGCGCGCGACTTCACGGACCGGATGGTACTGGGGTGGGAGGTGCCAACGCTGTGGCTCCAGTCCGCGAACTCGTTCTTTGTGATTACGCTTGCGCCGGTATTCGCGTGGATCTGGATCGCGCTGGCGCGACGTGGCGTGGACCTGTCCAGTCCAACCAAGTTTGCTTTCGGACTCGCTTTCGCGGGACTCGGATTCGTGGTGATGGTCATCGCCGCTAACCGAGTGATCGCGGGGGGCGGAGGTGCGGTGCGCGTATCGATGTGGTGGCTGGTGTTGAGCTACCTGTTCCAGACGTTCGGCGAGCTGTCGCTGAGCCCGGTGGGTTTAAGCTCCATGACCAAACTCGCGCCACGCAGGTTTGTGGGACAGATGATGGGCGTCTGGTTCATGGCCGCCGCACTCGGGAATTTGATTGCCGGGCTCGTGGGCGGGCACGTGAATCCGGAAAACCTACGAGAGATGCCTCAACTATTCCAACGAACTGCGATCTCGCTGTTCATTGCAACCGCGGTGCTCGCTGCGCTGATATTTCCGATCCGTCGCATGATGCGCGAGAGCTCAGCCGGCAGCCATTAAATAGGGCCGGTCCCCTACCCGGCCGCACTTGGTAGAGGCGTGGCATGGGCCACGCCCTACTGCCAATTGAAGATGGAGTTCGGGATGGAGCGCTCGCGGCTGCTCTGAACGTCGCCGGGCTCGCGCCAGAACCATCTGGTGAAGTCGCGATTTGTGACTCGGATCTCGAACTTGGCGGCATCGCCGCGGTCGTTGAGCGGAACTGCGAGATCGACTCGCCACGTTCGACGCGACGCTGGCGGCAGAGCAGCGAGCAATCCTACCCCGGCAGAGAGCTTCACGCCGGTTGTGACACCGAAAGGTGAGTCGCCGGCCCAGAGCTTTCCGGCATCCACGAAGACAGCACCCGCGACACTTGCGAACTGACGCACGTGACCGAGCTTGTAGCGTTCCTCAAAGCGGCTTACAAGGCGCTCGCCTCCGCCAAGATCGGAAGCTCTGTACCCTCTGGGGCCGCCTTCGGCGTCCGACAACCGCACCTGAAACGGAACGCGTTGGCGCGATCCACCGCTGAACTCGACATCGAGAATCGACGTGTGCCGACTTGTCGCGTGCGCGTACCATGCGGCGCGCCCGGTTGCCAGTATACCGTCCCAGGTGTGAGTCTCGAGATTGCGACGCCGTTCGGTGAGCACCTCGAAAGCTGTGAACGAAGTTGGGGAGCCGGCGCCGGCGTACAGGTCGGTTGAGATGAAATAGTCGCGCTCGTCTTCCGGAACCAGCTTGAATCCCTTGCCGAAGAGCGTCGCGACCTCCACTCCTGTACGCACATCCTGCGTGCCTTCCACTGCATCGAAGCCATCAACACGCATGAACTGCACGTGGCGAAAACCGAGGAGCAGATTTACGCGGCTGCTCTGGTGGTTGCCGTACCGCCCAAACAGGATACTGCTCGTATCTGGAATGATGGCGCCGTAGCGCAGCAGCACCGGGACCGGACCTGTACGCTCGCTCTCTCTCGAAAGCGTTCCACCGACCAGGAAAACTCGACCATGGGGACCCAGCGCAACGACGTCACCGATGTTCGCGTAAGCGCGGCTGAATTTGAGCGAGACGTCGGGAGCATTGTCGATGCGATGGTGCGATCGGCTGAAACCGGGTGGACCCTGGAGTGGCGGGAGGAGGAAATTATCGCCGCGGTTGAACGACAGATACCCGCTGAGCGAGCCCGCCGATGCTCGCCACGACTGGCGCTGCAGATCAGTGTAGAACGGATGCGTTATGAGCGCGTCCCAGCTACCGCCGATTTCGTTGCGCGAGCCCTGGAGTGAAAACTGATCCGGTCGGCCGAGAAACTGGTAGTCGGTAAGACTGGCCCGGTACGTATCGCGGAAAAACGTTCCGTGTCGCCAGGAGGCCGCTGCGGCGACCGCGGAGCCGCCGATGTTCCGATCGCCGAGCAGGAGACCGCGCACCATGGGGCTCTTGCTCGTGAAGGTGCCCCCTACCGTGAGGGATGTCTCGTCTGAGGTGACGACGTTGAGGGAGACTCCCCCCTGCCCATCCGGGATCGCAACGATGTTGGCATTGGCGAGGAAAGGCTGCGCACGCAAGATCCGCTCGGACTCCCTAACACGGAGATCTGTGCACGGCTCGCCTGGGCTGAGCAGGAGGAAGCGGCGAACGACGTTCTCGGTAGTGGTGGCGTGCAATTGCGTGGCGAATCGTGCCAGCCGTGCATTCAGGCTGGTGCCGCCCGGCTCAAATGGAGGGAGGGTCTCGATGTCGATGCGGGAGACAGTCTCGCCATTACACGCGCTGGTACGGGACGTGCGCCCTTGCCCCCAGGCGGCGGAGGCACACATTCCGCTGATCGCGCCGATCCACCCGGCCCCAACCACCCAACTTCGTGTCATCAAGTCCCATCGTTGCCGTTAGCGCTGCCGTTCGCCGTGATGCGGACGTCGTCTCATCCGTTCGTCTCCGAACCACGTACGTCGCCGCACTCGAAAACGCACGGCTCGTACCGCTGGTCACGCCGCCCTTGCACGATGATTCATACGCCGAATCGCTGGTGCGACAGATCGGCGGACTTGTTCTTACCGGCGGGGAGGACATCGATCCGGCGTGCTACGGAATGCCGCCGCACCCCAAACTAGGGGCGACGTCGGCCGAGCGCGATAGCTGGGAATTGGCACTTGTGCGAAGTGCCGCCAGAGTTGCCCTTCCGGTGCTCGCAATCTGCCGGGGAATCCAGGTACTGAACGTGGCGCTCGGTGGGACCCTGATTCAGGATCTGCCCAGCAGCAACGCCACCACCCATCCCAGCGACATCAATCACGACCCTGACCTGCCGCGGTCGAATCGCAGTCACGCGGTTGAGATTGATTCTAACTCGCGCACGGCCCGCGCGGTGGGAGTGATACAGTTGAGTGTAAACTCTGTCCACCACCAGGCCGTTGACCGCTTGGCCGACTCACTGCGCGTCGTAGCCACCGCACCCGACGGCACCATAGAAGCCGTGGAATCGGCACCAGATTCCGGGTGGTGGTGCGTAGGAGTGCAGTGGCATCCCGAAGATCTCACAGGTTCGCCGGAAAGCGGAGCAACGTCGCTATTCGCAGCGTTCGCGGAGGCGGTGCTCGCGAGACGGGCGTCGAGCAGCTTCCCTCGCTGAGAAGCTCTCACTGAGAAGCTCTCACTGAGAAGTGTCGCAGACCCGCTTCACGGTCCGGGTATATTGCACCGGGTGCCACTTCGATCGCTTCACCTCGACGCGGGCCGCGCTTGGCGCGGCGGACAGCGCCAGGTTCTCCTGCTCACCAGTGCGCTCCGGGCGCGTGGCCACGAGCCGCTCATAGTGGGCGCCAGCGGATCACCACTGCTGGATCGGGCGCAGGCGATCGGCATGGCCACGGCACACGCACAGATGCGCGCCGATTGGGATCTTCGCTCGGCAAAGCGCATCCGCGCGCTGGTGCGCATCTGGAATCCGGATATAGTGCACGCGCATGATGCGCGCTCCCATGCCCTGGCCCTGATCGCGCTCGCCGGTGAAACTACGCCGCTTGTTGTCACTCGCAGAGTCACCTTTCCGCCCAAATCCGTGCGGGTGAAGTACGGACCGCGAGTGACGCGCTTCATCGCGATCTCGCACGCGGTGAAGGATGCGATGGTCGCGTCCGGGGTAGCTCCGGCACGGATATCTGTTGTCCATTCCGGCGTCCCCACGCCCGTGGCCAGGGCGCCCCGCGACTGGCGTTCAGAGCTCGGCTGGCCAGCCGACACTGTCGTCACCGGTATGGTGGGAGCAATGACGGCCGAAAAGGGGATCGATGATGTCGCGCGTATCGCTTCCTGCTTGCCGGATTCGGCGATCGCACGCACCCGTCTGGTCCTCCTCGGCGGTGATGCTCACGGACCGCTGAGGCTCGGCCCGCTTCGGGCGTTCCGCGCCGGGTTTGTGTCGGAGATTCACGACGCGATGGCTGGACTGGACATCCTGTGGCACCCGGCGAGCAGTGAGGGACTCGGTACGGCGCTGATCGACGCTCTGGCGCTCGGGGTACCACCGATCGCCTTTGATGTCGGCGGAGTGGGAGAGATCATCGCAGACGGCATGAACGGATTTATTGCTGCCCACGGCGACGTACACGGCTTCGCGGCTTCGCACGTTTCATTGATGAACACCGATACTAGAGAGAAGCTGGCGAGTGCCGGTCCTTCACGCGCAGCACTTTTCAGCGTCGAACAGATGACAGACGGCACCGAACAGGTGTACGAAGAGTTGTCCACCCCCTAACTTGGGTTATGCTGTACATCTGCATCCCGACTTTTAACGAAGGACCGACGGTTGGCGTGCTTCTCTGGCGCATCCGCAAGGTGTTCCAGGGTTACTCGCGCGAGTACGAGGTGATCGTCTACGACGACGGAAGCACCGACGACACGGCCGCGACTCTCGAGCCATACGCCAAGGTTCTTCCGCTCACCGTGATCCGGGGCGACGAGCGGCGCGGCTACGGCCACGCGCTGAACGCCCTCTGCCAACGCGTGGTCAAACGCACCCGCTATCCGCGGCGCGACGCCATGGTCGTCCTCCAGGGCGACTTCACGGACCAACCCGAATCGCTCCCGGAGCTGGCCAAGCGCTTCGAGGGAGGTGCCGACATCGTCGTTGCCGAACGCGAGCGTACGAAGATGCCGTTGGCGGTGCGCCGGCTGGCGCAAGTGGGACCCTGGATGGTGCGCCCCTTTGTTTCCCCGAGCGAGGTGGTGGACCTCTTTGGTACGTTCCGGCTGTACCGAATCTCGCTGCTGCGCGACTACATAAAGGCGGCGCCAAACACTCCATTCGTAACGAACGATGGCTGGGCCGCGAATCTGGAGCTGCTGGTGAAGCTCACGCCGCTCGCACGCAAGGTCGAGAGAGTAGCGGTAACGCCGTGCTACGATCTGCGACCGCGCGAATCACGCATTCGTCCGTTCGCAGACGCGATGTCGCTGTACCGCGCCGGCCGGTCATCTCGCGCATGGCGCATCAGTACGGCCACAAGTACGGCCACAAGTACGGCCACAAGTACGTCCTCATCATGAGGAATCCGGCTCGAAAGCTGACGGTTGCCATGGGATTCGCATCCCTGTTGCTCGGCTCCGCGCCCCTGAGCGCAAACGCGCAGAGCTACTCTGTCAAGGATGCGGCCCCGTCCACCAGCGCGCTCCCCTTCCCTTCGGTCGACCCTCAGGTAGTCCCTTTCGGTGTGGGAGAGGCGGCCGTTTATGACGTGAAGTTTGGCTCAGTCCGTGTCGGCTCCGCCATGACGGAAGTGAAAAACATTGAGGACGTACGCGGAATTCCGGCCTGGCACACGGTTTTCACGCTGCATGCGGGGACGCTCTTCTTCAAGGTGAATGACGTCTTCGAGAGCTGGATCGACCGCAACACGTTTTCCTCGCTGCGCTTCTATCAGACGCAGGAGGAAGGGTCGAATGAGCGCCGTAAGCGGTACGAGATCTACCCCGACCGGGGGATGTACATGGAGATGGACAAGAAGCCCCCGCGGCAGCACGAAGGTGTGAAGGATCCGCTGGACGACGGCTCGTTTCTCTTTTTCATCCGGACCGTGCCGCTCGAGGTTGGGAACATCTACGAGTCGAATCGCTACTTCCGCCCGGAGCGAAACCCGGTCCGTGTGCGGGTGGTACGCAAGGAGTCGGTGACCGTACCGGCTGGGAAGTTCAGTTGCATCGTCGTGCAGCCGGTGATCAGGACGGAAGGGATATTCTCAGAGAATGGTCAGGCCGAGGTCTGGCTGAGCGATGACCCGCGCCACATCGTAGTTCAGATCAAGTCCCGACTGTCATTCGGCTCGATCAACCTGTACCTCAAGTCGTACACGGCGGGCGCCTGACACCATAAGTGGCGCTGATATCACCTGAACGAGAGAGGGGCTCCACGATCGTGGAGCCCCTCTCTGCATTTACGTAAGTCTGTGCCTGGCTTAAATACGCGGGAGGGTTTCTCGTTCAACGCGATCACGCAGACGAGCCGCGGTCTGTGGGCTGATGATCCTGATCGCGAGGTAAGCGATCGCGCCGAATACCAGCACCTTGACCGCGAATCCGAGAATGGAGCCGGCGATGCCGAGCACCATGCCCAGCGC
>JBPCQO010000122.1:0-8368 GCA_050998035.1 Gemmatimonadaceae bacterium
GCTGGAGCGCCATCGTCGCCGCCGCGCCAGCTACCGCGCCAAGTGCTACCCGTACCAACAGATCATCACTCTGCATGAGTTTTATCCTCCAGGTGGGGAGGCTGTGCAAAGTACTGGCCGCGGGCGCAGTCGAGTCCAGGGTCCGCAGCGACCGGGCGGCCGGTCAGATCATCGCTGGCGCGTTTGCAGGTAGCACACCAGCCATCCCACCATGGCGACTGGAAGCAACACGAGTAGCAATAACACGTCTCGCATGCGCTCGATTGCTGAGAGTGGCTTCATGAGCTATGGCAGGAGCTGTCGCGCGCGGGGCATAGCTAAAACATCGGCACCGTACACACGCAGCTTGATCGCAAAGCCTTCGCAACGGCTTCAGTGCCACGCGTCGCCCGTTACCACGTAACGTGAACGCCCACAGTCCACGGGTAGCCTTGCGTGGCGGGTACAGCGACAATCGGTTGGATGCTTCCGAACATCGCGCGCTGCCCGGCGATCTTGCGCGCGTTATTTCGTTCAACAATTCGAGTTGCGTCCACAGCGCTATAGGCCCAGAGGCCCAATCCCGTAGCGATCACCCCAACGCCCAGGGTACGTTGCGGCCACACGCTGCCAGGATTGCAGTTGCCGGAATCGGAAAAGGCGAACGTGCAACGATCTATGAACACCAGACCAGAGCCCAGGGCGACGGTTCCGATCGTCCCAAAGTAGGTCCCCACGCCACGCACCCACTGCCCAGCGTACGCCAGTCCGGCACCCGGGATCAGAGTGCCGAGCAGCGCGGCCGTGAAGGGGTTGCGGAGACCAGCTACGGGAGGCGCGGAGTCGGGTGTTGTGCGTGGTGATGGTGCTGTGTACGCGGCTGTCGAGTCCTGCGCCGCTGCTGCGGTGACCGCTCCAGCAGTGATGGCGAGGACGATCACGATGAGCGTAGCAGCTTTTCGGAGCATCGAATCTCCAGTGTAGTCGACCGGAAGGCGGTCAATCTGATCGAGCCGGAACTTGTCTGTCTGATCTGCGATGTGGAGAAGATACAGCGCGCTTTCAGTCTTGAGGCTTTACTCTATCACGTTAAGCTTGCTTACAGCTCAAATCTCCAGACGCCGTCTCCCTCAATTGCGTCGGGCACCAGTCGCGCACGCACTCTGAAAACGCGCTCGATCAATGAAGCTGTGATGTCGGTCGGCTGGTCCGTGGCGAGGGCCACTCGGCCGCCCTCCATTACGAAGAAGCTGTCGCCGTAGTGGAGCGCGGTATTGATGTCATGGAGTACCGCGATCACCGTGCAGTTGGTGGCCAGCAGGTCGCGAGCGATGTCGAGCAGGTGAATCTGATAGTGTATATCGAGGCTCGTGGTAGGCTCGTCCAGGAAGAGATACTTCTGCTCCGATGCGTTGTTGTCGTTCCATATCTGCGACAGAACACGGGCAAGCTGGATCTTCTGGCGCTCTCCACCGGACAGAGTCGAATACGGCTGAGCCCGCTTTGCCGTCATGCCGACGAGATCGAGCGCGTGCGCGACGATATCCCTGTCGCGATGCATTGGCGTGCGTCCGTAGTGCGGATACCGGCCCATCAGCACCACGTCGGCCGCGGCGACTGGGAACGCGAGGTCGACATGTTGCGACAGCACGGCACGCTTCTGTGCGAGCGCCGCGGGAGTGAAGGCGCTGATGGGCTGCGCGTCGTACAGCACCTCGCCCGCTGAGGGTTGCAGCAACCCCGTGACGATCTTGAGAAGCGTGGACTTTCCCGCGCCGTTCGGTCCCAGGATCACGTTGAATCGGTTCTGCCTGAACTGAACGTCGACACCCTTGAGGACCGTAATACCATTTACGTGATACTCAAGTCCCCGCCCCTCAACCATAGAATCCAGCGGAGCCCTGCCGCTGTTGTCTCAGCAGTATCCACAGAAAGACGGGTGCGCCCACAACGGCGGTGATGATCCCGATCGGAAGCTCCGCAGGCGGAATAACTACGCGCGCGCTGATGTCGATCGCGACCATGAGGAGCGCGCCTAGGAGTGCGGAACCTGGAAGCAGAAAGGTGTAATCTGATGAGCGAAGCATTCGCAGGATATGCGGAACGATCAGGCCGACGAATGCGATCACCCCGACCATCGCGGTCGCCGCAGCGACCATTATCGTGTTGACGACGATGAGGCGAAAGATGAGCTTTCGCGTATCCACTCCCAGGAACGTGGCCTCGTCCTCGCCGAGCATCAGCGCGTTGAGCGACTTGCCATAGCGGACAGACCAGCCGAAGCATGCCGCGAAGCAGATGCCTACGATGTTAACGCCGCGCCAATCAGCAGTGGTGAAAGTACCGAGGCTCCAGAAGGTGATATTGCGCGCCTGGGGGTCCCGCGCGATGTACGACATGAAACCGGTGCCCGCGGCGCATATGGCGTTCACCGCGATCCCGGCGAGCAGCAGGGTGAAAACGTTGATCTTGCCGAACGATACGGAGACCCGGTACACCAGCATCGTCGCGGCGAAAGCGCCCACGAACGCCACGATGGGCATCGTGAGCGAGCCCGCCAGAGTGGCGAAGGCGCCGCCTCCAGCACCGAAGACGAGGATCATCGCCGCGCCGAACGCCGCTCCTGACGACGTACCCGTCAATCCCGGCTCGACGATTGGGTTGCGGAAGAGCCCCTGCATCAGCGTGCCGGAGACGCCAAGCACCGCGCCCTTCAGCGCGGAGAGCAACACTCTTGGCAGGCGGAGTTGCAGGAAGACGTCGCGGCCCAGCGCGTCCGCGGGCGACGGGCTACTCTCGCCTATGCTCTGGCCGATGTATCGCACCATCTCCGCTGGCGTGAAGCCGAACGCTCCGATCGCCGCTGATGCGCACATTGTGGCGACCAGAAGCACGGCCAGCACAATGTAAATCTGTCCGAAGGAGAGCCGTTTCAGCATGTCACCCGCGCGACACGAGCGAGTAGCAGCGGGGCTATGGACAAGCCGCAAACATGCTATGCCATGTTATAGCTGGCACGCTAATGCTTCAGCAGCATCGAGTGCAGCTTGCGTACAGTGGCGGGCGTTCGTGGCCCAAAATACAGCAACTCGGTTTCATCAATGCGGTAGATGCGCTTGTCCTTCGCGGCAGGTGTCAGCGACACTCCGGGAAGGGCAGCGAATTTGGCCACGCTGCCGAGCCGGTCGAACCCGACGTCGGTCGCCACGATGATATCCGGTGCGAGCTTCGCGATCAACTCGGGCGTCAGCCGCGTCATCGCACGCCCCGAGTCGAGCGCATTGATCGCGCCAGCCCAGTGTAACATCTCGTTCGCCGACCCGTTCGGTCCTACGCCCAGGTAATCGTTGACCATCTGGCCGAAGTGCATGATGAGCACACGCGGGCGCGGTGATTGATTCCACGCGGCAGTGTCGCGCCATACAGAGTCCATCCCCGCACGCCATACCGAGAGAACACTGTCCGCCGCCCGCTCCCTGTGGAACTGCTGCCCCAGACGCTTCATCAGCAACTCGGCGCTGTCCAGCGACTCACCTGGCTGCATGACGAGCACGGGAATTCCAACCTTGTGCAACTGCGCCAGCACTGCGTCCGGACCAACATTGCCGTCGGTTAGAAAGAGCGTCGGCTTCATCGAGGTTATCCCTTCGGCGCTCAATGCCCGGTGATAACCAACCGATGGGAGTTGGCGTATCGCCGCGGGATAGATGGACGTGAGGTCGCGGGCAACGAGATTGTTCTGCGCGCCGATGTCGTAGATGAACTCGTTTATCTGCTTCGACACACTTACAACGCGATTCGTGCGCGCACCATCGCCGCCGCCCGTGCAGGCGCCAGACATGATAGACGCGACCAGCGCGAGACCGAGCATCCCGCTACGAAAGCCGACCGTCATCGTTCTAGTCCCGTGTCGGGTTGATGGAACGTAGAAATTGTCAGTGGCCTCGTGGTATCGAGGCGAATACACTCTGGCTGTACCACGCCGGCCGCGTCGGACGGTCGGCCACGGCGTGCACAATGTCGAAGTACATCGCGTCGAAATCCGCCGCACACTGGAGATTCACTGGCTGCGCAAGGTCGTCCGACGGCTTGTGGTATCTGTTCGCGAGCCATTCGTTCACCGTCTTCATCTCCGGTGAGCCATTGGTATATCCGGTCTTGAACGCCATCGCGGGAATGCCGCGCTGAATGAAGCTGTACTGATCGCTGCGAATGAAGCGAACCTGCGCGGGCTCTGGATCCGGAACGTCCGTCAGTCCTCGGGCTTTAAGTACCGATTCGACATCGTTTCCTAGATCCGACTCGTCCACACCGTACGCGAACACTCCCTTGAGTGGAATGATCGGGAGAAACATGTCGGTGTTCAGATCGGCGACGATCTGTGACGACGGCACCGTTGGGTGCATGGCGAAATACGCGGAGCCCAGCTCGCCTTCTTCCTCGCCGGTCACCGCGAGAAAGATGATGGACCGGCGCGGGTGGACGTTACGATCGTGAAATGCTTTCGCGGTTTCGAGCAGCGTCGCCACGCCGGACGCGTTGTCCATGGCACCGTTGTAAAGACTGTCCCCGCTCACCGGACGACCAAAGCCGAGATGATCCAGATGTGCGCTCACCGCCAGGTACTGATCACGCAAGGCTGGATCGGTACCTCGGAGGATTCCGACGACGTTTGGTGAATTTACCGGCTTTACCTGGATCTCCAGAGATGCGCGCAGCTTGGGTTCAAGCGGAACGGTTGGCAGTGGTGTGTGTGCATTCGACAGTGCGAGCACCTCTGCGTATGTGTGCCCCGATCCCGCAAACAACCTCTCGGCTGCCTCAGCCTTGACACTGATCAGAATGCCGCGATTCGCGGGATCGTTGGCGAGACCGATCACGGCGCGATTGCGACTACCAGACGGCGGACCAGCAGCTCGCCCCGCAACGGGAGCATCGGCGATCGCGATTGCAGCGACCGCTCCCAGATGCTGCAGCTCACCCCAGCGTGACGCGCGGCCGTGCGCGAACAGGGTGGCGCTCAAACCTTCGGGCATGCGGTTAAGATAGACCGCGACCTTGCCACGAAGATCGACGTGCGCCAGATCGTCGTACGTCCCAGGCAGATGCAGGCCGTATCCAACGAACACGAGCGGACCCCCAGCGCGCGCTCCCGTGGTCGGCTTGATCTGCACGGTGGCATCGCTCCCAATCTGGAGCGAATCAGCTCGGCCGCCCCGATCGAGAACGATACTGGAATGCTCAGGAATCAGCGTTGCGCTGGCGAGATGTGCAACCTGAAAAAAGCCGTCAGTGCCGCCCGGCTGGAGTCCCAGTCCGGCGAACTGCTGCGCGACGTACCGCGCCGCTTTCACGTAATCGTCAGAGCCGGTGTAGCGACCGTGCATGCTGTCGGCGGCGAGCACCGTCACGTGATGCCACCATTGGGCTGCGGGTGGCGCGGCGGTCTGCTGCGCGTGCAGCTTTGCTGACGTGAGTGTCGGAGCAAGGATCAACGCGAGAGCGGCCATTGCCGCTGTACTCGTGCGAGGCGAACGAATTGATGAAGATGTTCCGGATGCCATGCTATCACCTGCGCGGCGGCGCGTCTGTAGTGCGGGGCCAAGATAGGCCCGCGCCGCTGTTGGCGGAACTACTCGAACTCAGCTGCCGGAGCGACCGCCGAGTTCGATACGGGCCTGCACGCTGAGTACGAATGGAATGCGGAAAGGGTTGAGCGCGCCCAAGGCCGCGCCGAAGTGCTGGTTCACGTAGCCGGCGAATCGTGCTAGTGCGCATCGGCAACGGGAAGGAGATCCGGGGAGACGCACGAGTACCACCCGTGTGCAACGTGCCATAATTTGCATCTTCCTGAGATTCGTGGACAGAGCGAACTGGCGTTCTCCACTTGTGGTTAGACTTTCATCATTCCGATAAGATTTACATTCCGCCACGATCGACCACGAGATCGACCACCACCGGTCTGTGATCTGAAGCTTCCGTGACCGGCACCGACGCGGAGCGAACACGCACCTGTCTGGAGACCAGGACGTAATCGATGCGCTCGGCCGGTACTTCGGCTGGGTATGTCAGGCCCGCTCCGGCTGACGCAGGCCATGTGTCGTGGAGCCGCCGGAATAGTGGCTGAAGCTCCGGCGCATCCGGCTTCGCATTCATATCGCCGAATACCAGCGTCGGTACTGACGGCTCTCCGATGTGCGCGAGCATCTCCGTCACCTGTTGCTGCCGCACTCGTGGGTCGGAACGGTAGTCTAGGTGCGTATTGAAGACGCGCACACTCGTCCCATGCACGTCGACCGTTGCTTCGAGAAGGCCTGGCATCGGTGTCGGCACCGGCTCCTTTTCCTGAGTTGAAAGGCGTGTCAATGTGTCGTTGCGCCAGGTGCGGATCGGATACCTGCTCAGCAGGGCGACGCCAAACTCGCGAGGTGGTTGCGCCTGGTCGGTGGCGGGCAAGCTGTAGATGCGCGCGAAGCGCACCTGCATGTGCAGTCGATTTCCCAGTTCACTCGCCTGGTCCGCGAAGCCGCTGCGCTCAGCCCAGTGCACGTCGACTTCCTGCAGTGCCACCAGGTCCGGCGCGGATGCGCGAATTGCGTCCGCCGTGTGTGCGAGGTCGCCGTTCCCGGAGCGAATATTGTATGTCATCACACGTAACGGCACTCCCCCGGTTGCGGAGGGCAGATGTGCGCACCCCAATGCTCCGATGATGCCGAAGAGCAAATGTCCTACGCGCAATCCAAGCCGGTCGAATCGTCTAAGGCGGATGTGCATGACCAGGGATGATAACATTTATAAAGCGTCGTGGAGTAAATTGTCCGCGAACGCGCCCCGTCATCTGACCTCTTCATGAGCGATCCAGTGCCCGTAGTCACCACTCTCCTGCTACCTGGCCTGTCCAACTCGGGCCCGGAGCACTGGCAGAGTTCCTGGGAGCGATCCGACCCCACATGTCGACGGGTGCAGCAGGACGACTGGGAAACGCCACGCTGCGGCGACTGGGTGGCAACGCTCGACGCGACAATCTCCGCTCTTATCGGTTCAGCGGTCCTCGTGGCGCACAGCTCATCGTGCGCGCTGGTAGCGCACTGGGCCAACGTTGCAGCGGCCGCGCATCTGGCCAGGGTACAGGGCGCTCTGTTGGTAGCACCCAGTGACCCTGAGAGCCCGAACTATCCGGCCGGACCAGCAGGCTTCGCACCCGTGCCGCAGAATCAGTTGCCGTTCCGCAGCATCGTCGTAGCCAGTACCAACGACGAGTACGTCACGCTGGATCAGGCCCGTGACTATGCCGACGCGTGGGGCAGTACGCTCGTCAACCTTGGGTCGGCGGGACACATCAATAGCGCGAGCGGACTGGGTTCGTGGCCAGCCGGCTATGCGCTGCTCGAACAGCTACGCGCGGCGCCGAATGCCGCACGTCCTGACTTGCCATCTTAGCAGGCAGGGGTGTCGGAACTTCCCCACAAGCATCTTCTGCCGCCGGGACCCCGGGTCAGCATCGAGTGTACCTTTCCCCGCATGATACTGGACGAATACCAGCAACTTGCCGCGCGAACGCTCGGCCGTGATCGAACCCACGAGCAGCAGCTCTCGAACGCGGCGCTCGGGCTCACTGGCGAGGCGGGCGAGGTCGCCGAGCTGATCAAGAAGCATCTTTTCCACGCTACCCCGCTAGACCAGGAGGCGCTGGTCAAGGAACTCGGCGACTGTCTCTGGTACATCGCCGCGTTCGCGACGGTGCTGGATCTATCTTTGAGCGACATTGCAGAACGCAACGTCGAAAAGCTGCGCCGCCGGTATCCCGATGGGTTCGACTCGGAGCGCAGTCTCAACCGCGTCGAGTAGCAATGAAGTACCAATCGAGTAAATCACCTTCTTTCCACGAGACCAATGAAAGTTCTTCACCTCGCGCTCACATCGCTGGTCGCGCTCGGCGCCACCGCCGTCACGGCCAGTGCCCAGAAGATGGTTCAGACCGGCGTTGGCGACGGCGGCAGTCCGCACGTCACGTCCGATTGGACCGTCGGCACCGCGCACATTACTCTGTCGTATGGGCGCCCATCGCTCAAGGGCCGCGCCGAAGCCAAGATGATGCCGCAAGGCAAGCCGTGGCGTACCGGCGCCGATGAGGCAACAGTGCTCACAACGGACAAGCCGCTCGCGTTCGGCAGCGTGAAGCTCGCTCCCGGTAGCTACACCATCAACACCCAGCCCGGCGCAACATCGTGGCAGGTCATGTTCGGCAAGCTGTCGAGCCCGAAGCAGTGGGGCGTCCCGTACAAGCCAGACCTCGAGCTCGGCCGCGCGCCCATGACAGTCACAAAGACCAGCGCTCCAGTCGAGCAGGTCACGTACTCGATTGACAGTACGCCCACGGGCGGCGTGC
>JBPCQO010000182.1:0-4694 GCA_050998035.1 Gemmatimonadaceae bacterium
TGCGGTATCGTTTCGTACCACGCGCCGGTTGCACGCGCGGAGCTCACGCCGTTCTCACTCGATTCGTTCGGGCGCGCTCTGGTGACGTACACTGATCCGTGCGGGTATGCGCCCGCCGCGCGCGTCATTCGCGGCGGCACAGCGCGGGGGCGGCTCGTTGGCGGCAACCTGTCGGTACTCTCATCAATTGCCGGATCGCCGTACTTTCCAGGTATGCGCGACGCCATTCTCGTTTTGGAAGACACTAACGAAGGGCTGTACCGCATCGACCGCATGCTGGTGCAGCTGATGCTCACCGGCGCACTTCGCGGCATCGCGGGAATCGCCTTCGGTCAGTGCACCGGCTGCGAAGCCGACGAGTCGCGTGACGATACACGCATCAATCGCACGCTCGACGATGTCCTGCGAGAGTTCGCCGTCGCGCTCGATGTCCCATGCATCACCGGTATCCCACTCGGCCATATCGATGACCAGTGGACCATTCCGCTCGGCGCCGTCGCAACGCTCGACGCCGACGCGCTCACCCTCAACGTTGAGAATCAGCAATGACGAAAACAGGGAAGGATCTGACCGACGAAGCAAAGTCGCGAATCACCGAGATTGCGCCAGCCGAAGCGATGGCTGCCAGATCGGATGCAGACGTCGTCTTCCTCGACGTGCGCGAGCCGAATGAGTGGAACCTGGGGCATGTGCCCGGCGCGATACACATCCCGCGTGGCCAGTTGGAGGGAAGGGTCGAGTCCATAGTGGATCGTGACAAGCGCGTGGTGGTGTACTGCGCCGGCGGCTCCCGCTCCGCACTCGCGGCCGATACGCTCAAGCAGATGGGTTACGACCGTGCCGAATCGTTGCGTGGCGGGTTCGGGGAGTGGGCCGCTGCCGGAGGTGACGTGGAGGATTGACTGCCGGGTACGATCAATACGACCGTATCACAGCCGTATCACGACCATGTCGCCGACGGCGGTTGAATAAATAGTTAGGCGTGCCTAACTTACGAGAATGGCACTACCGCAACGACGCCCTGACCTAGAGCAACCCTCCGACCCGGAAAGAGGCTGGCGCAAGACGCGCGGCGGTCCCACGCTCGGGGACGCGTACCGCAGCGTTCCCGTGCACGAAGGTGGCAGCTGGTGGCGCAAGCTCTTCGCCTTCGCGGGACCGGGTTATCTGGTCGCGGTTGGCTACATGGACCCGGGCAACTGGGCCACGGACCTGGCCGGCGGATCGCAGTTTGGTTACGCGCTCCTCTCTGTCATTCTGGTGTCCAACCTCATGGCCGTGCTGCTCCAGGGGCTCGCGGCCAAGCTGGGTATCGTGACCGGACGCGACCTGGCTCAGGCCTGCCGGGATAGCTACTCGCGCCCGGTGTCGCTCATGTTGTGGCTGGTGGCCGAGCTCGCTATCGCCGCTTGTGATCTGGCGGAGGTAATCGGGTCGGCTATCGCGCTCAATCTCCTGTTCCACATTCCGATCGCCGTCGGTGTCATCATCACGTCGCTGGACGTGCTGGTGATACTGTACTTGCAGAACAAGGGCTTCCGTCGGCTCGAGGCGCTCGTCATCGGGCTCGTCGCCGCCGTGGGTGCGTGTTTTCTGTTTGAGATATTTCTATCGCACCCGCCAGCGCTGCAGGTGCTGCGCGGCTTCGTTCCATCGCGCCAGATCGTGGCCGATCCGACGATGCTGTACCTGGCCATCGGCATACTGGGCGCGACCGTCATGCCGCACAACCTGTATCTGCACTCCTCCATTGTTCAGACACGGCGGTACGCGGAGACGGCGCGCGGGCGGAAGGAAGCGGTGCGGTACGCCTTTGCGGATTCCACCATCGCGTTGACGCTGGCGCTGTTCGTCAATGCGGCGATCCTCATCGTCGCGGCGGCGTCGTTCCACACCACGGGGCACAGGGAAGTCGCGGAGATTCAGGACGCTTATCGTCTTCTCACTCCACTCCTGGGTGCCGGTGCGGGGACAGTGTTCGCACTCGCACTGCTGGCTTCGGGACAGAACTCAACGTTGACGGGGACTTTGGCAGGTCAGATCGTTATGGAGGGCTTCCTCGAGATCCGGCTGTCGCCCTGGGTTCGGCGGCTCATTACCCGAGCCATTGCCATAATCCCCGCGGCCGTTGTCGCGATCATGTACGGTGAGGGTGGCACGGCCAAGCTCCTGGTGATGAGCCAGGTGGTGCTGAGCATGCAGCTTCCGTTCGCGGTGTTCCCGCTCGTGCGCTTCACTTCCAACCGTGACAAGATGGGCGAGTTCGCCAACGCAACGTGGGTGAAGCTGCTTGCGTACACTACGGCGATCGTGATCGCGGGGCTGAACGCGTGGCTCCTGTGGCAGATCTTCAAGGGGTGGGGATGAATACGATGACGGAGATTCCAGCCGCGGCGCCGCTAACCGGCTCGGTCGAGGACTATCTCAAGGCGATCTATGAGCTGGAGGCGATCCTCGGCACCGCTCCGACCAATGAGATCGCGCACCGGCTGTGCGTCGCGCCAGCGTCGGTGACGGGAATGGTGCGACGACTCGCGTCGCAGGGATGGCTGGAGTACCAGCGCTACCATGGCGTGCGCCTCACTCGCCGCGGACGTTGCGCAGCGCTACGCACGCTGCGGCGGCACCGTATCGTGGAGTCGTACCTGGTCCACGCTCTAGGCTACACCTGGAACACGGTTCACGATGAGGCCGAGCGGCTGGAGCACGCCGTGAGCGAGGAGCTGGTGGATAGGATGGCGCTGGCGTTGGGCGATCCGCTGCAGGATCCGCATGGTGCACCGATCCCAACGCGGCGTGAGTGTTTCGAGTCGTGAGCGTTCGGTTACGCGCTCGGTTGAGCGGAGCGGTATTCATACTGCTCACCATGGTTTTGGGCAGCGCACTCGCGTCGTCTCGTGCTGCCGCGCAGACAGCGCCGTCTCCGCTATCCACTTTGCGCACAATTGCGATCGATGAGCGGCTGGCGCAGGACCAGCGGATTCACGTCGGAGATACGGTAGTGGTCGCTGCATCACCGGAGGACGTTGGCGACTCTGTTATCATCTCCGGCATCACCCGGCGTGGGGCGGATCCGTCCGAGGTTGCACGCAACGAATATCGGGTGCGTCTGCACCTGGACCAGCTGCAGGCGCTCACTAGCTACGGGGACCGCGTGGATCGCTTCGCTGTGGCAACAAGGGGCAGTGACAAGGGACAACTTGAACAGGATGCGCAACGAGCGATCAACGGAGCGGCGTTCGGTTTCCATGCGTACCCGTCGCGTGAGATCGCGGTGGAGACATCACGCACCTTTCAGGTGGTGAGCAGATTCCATCGGGCCATCGGTGTCATCACCATCGTTGCGAGTACCATCTTCCTCCTCTGCATCATGCTCCTGAAGGTAGAAGAGCGCCGCCGCGACGTGGCCGCACTCAGGTTGATGGGAATTTCGGCCAGCTCGGTGGTGCGCTCGGTCGTGATCGAGGCCACGCTCGTGGCAGCGCTCGGCAGCGCGATGGGTGTTGGACTGGGAGTGTTGGCCAGCTATCTCGTGAATGTTCATTACCAGGGTGTGTACCGCACCCCACTCAGATTTGCCGTCGTCACGCCTGACATCGTCCTGCTCGCAATTACGCTTTCGCTCGTGTTGGGAGTCGGTGCAGGGATCCTGGCTTCGCTACGGCTGGTTCGTACTCCGCCACTCGAACTGTTCGGCCGATAGATGCGATTCATCCTCGCCCGAGCATCGCTCACGCGGCACCGGAACCGCACACTTCTCGCCGTCTTTGGCGTCGCAATCGCCACGGCGATGCTGCTGGACATGGTCATGTTGTCCAGCGGCATGCGCGAGTCGTTCCGCCGACTACTCGTTTCCAAAGGCTTCCAGCTCCGCATCTCGCCCAAAGGAACGCTCCCGTTCGACACCGACGCGACCATTGCCGGCGCCTCGTTGATAATTCGCATCCTCCGCACCAATCCCAACGTTGAGTTGGTCAGCCCCGTGCTCGGCGGAGCGATCCACGTCCCGCGTCCAAACGGTGCGGTTGTCACTGCTGTCGCGCTCGGGCTCATCCCGTCGCAGCAGGGCGACTACACGCTGCTTGGCGGCCACGACATTACCGCGCCCGACGCGATGATCGCCAACGATGACTTTCTCAAGTCGACGGGTGCCAGGGTCGGTGATACGCTCGACGTCGCAAGTGGCTACGACTCGCAGCTCAGAACGTACGCAGGTCGCCGTCGCATGGTCATCGTTGGACGCGCGCGCTTCCTGTACCTCTCGGCGGGACAGCTTGCCACCGCGCTGCCGCTCGCAACGCTACAACAGATGGAAGGAGAGAGCTTCACCGATCGCGTGTCGCTGTTCATGGTGCGCGCTCGCGCGGGAACCAGTGATGACAGCGTGCGAGCGTGGATAGAGAAGAACGTACCGCGCGTCACTGTCATCTCCACGCAGACGGCACTGGCGCAGGTGGATCAGCGTCTGAGCTACTTTCGGCAACTCGCTTTCATTCTGGGTGCCGTCAGCCTCGTTGTAGGCTTTCTGCTCGTCGCCACGCTCATGACCGTGTCCGTAAACGAGCGTGTCGGCGAGATCGGCGTGATGCGCGCACTCGGCGTGTCGCGGCTCCACGTGGTGCAGCAGATAGTGATCGAGGGAGTCGGGATCAGCATGACGGGCGCCGTGCTCGGGCTGGGGCTCGGGCTCATCA
>JBPCQO010000165.1:0-3888 GCA_050998035.1 Gemmatimonadaceae bacterium
CGCGAGCGAGGCTGTCGCGCTGTGCGGTGGCGGGTGGATTGACGGGAGGGGTGGGAGTGGTGTCAGCCTGCGCCAATGTCGTTGCAGCGCTATCTGTTACGCGTCGCGGCTGTTGCTGCGCTCCGACCGTGCGGGCGAGCGCCGCGGTCCCAGAGAGTGCCGCGAGTATCCACACGGTAGATGCTATTCCGGCCATACCCAACCGCTTCATCCGGCGATATAGATTGGCGCGATCTGTCTTCAATCGTCGCGCTGCCTCCGCGATGTTGCCAGATGCCCACGCAAGCGCGTCGGTGATGAGCGTGCGCTCTGCATCGTCCAGCGTTTCCGTGAGACTGCGCTCACCGAGTTCCGCATCAGCGTTTCGTCCTATGGTGACGCCGGCCGACGGCAGCACCGCGCCCACGTCGCCGCCGCTCACCCGCGCGTCGCCGCTCAGGATGGCGAGCCGCTCCACGATGTTGGCCAGCTCGCGGATATTGCCGGGCCAGGGATAGCCTCGCATCAGCGCGAGAGCGCCTTCGGACCACTGCAGAACTGGACGCCCGGTGCGCTGGTGCTGCAGCGCGGAAAAATGCCGCACCAGCTCCAGCGCATCGTCGCCGCGCTCACGCAGTGGCGGAAGCAGCACAGGAATCACGTTGAGCCGGAAGTAGAGATCCTCACGGAACGTCCCGTTCTTCGCCGCCTGGCCCAGATCGCGGTTCGTCGCTGCAACGATGCGCACATCCACGCGGATGGTCTTGTTGCCGCCCACGCGTTGTATCTCCTTCGCCTCGATCGCGCGCAGCATCTTCGCCTGCGCCTCCATGCTCAGGTCACCGATCTCGTCCAGGAAGAGCGTCCCCGAATCAGCTAGCTCGAACCTGCCGATGCGTCGCTCCGCCGCTCCGGTAAACGATCCCTTCTCGTGCCCGAACATCTCACTCTCCACCAGATCGCGGGGGATCGCCGCGCAGTTCACGCGCACCAGCGGCCGGTCCCGCCTGGGGCTGTGCTCGTGGATCGCGGCGGCAACGAGCTCCTTCCCCGTCCCGGACTCTCCGCTGATGAGCACCCGCGCATCGCTCGGCGCGACGCGCGCGATCAACTCACGAACGCGATTCATCTGAGCGCTGGTGCCTACCATGTCGCCCGTAAGACCAAGTTCCGCGCGCAGCGCACGAGCGGACCGGCGCGTCTGCCGCAGCTCCAGCGCGGAGCTGAGTGCCAGCAGCACGCTCTCCGGCGACAGCGGCTTCTCCAGAAAGTTCACCGCACCGAGCTTGGTCGCGCGCACCGCGTCGCCGAGTGACGCGCGTCCACTCATCATGACGACCGGGAGATCCGACCAGCGTGCGCGAATCCTGGAAAGCGTCGCGATGCCGTCCAGCTCGCCCGGCATCATCAGATCGATCAGGACGATGTCCGGCTCTTCATCCTCCACGCAGCGCAGGCCGGACGCACCGTCGGCTGCTTCGCGCACTTCGTAGTCCTCCGCGCGGAGCAGCGCGCCGACCATGCGGCGAATGTTCGGTTCGTCGTCGACGATGAGGACACTGGGCACCAGTGCTTACGAGCGTCGTGCGGCTTCGACGAGGATCGTCCCTTGCGGTGCTGACTGGCTGCTCGGCGCAGGTGGTGCAGAAGCGGGCGCAGGCGCCGGTAGCGGGCCCGTGACCGGAGCGGAGGACGACCTTGCCGTTTCCTTCGATAGCAGCTTCGTCGTGAAGCGCTGTCCTTCTGCGATGCGCTCCACCTCCGTCGCGATGGCCTCGACCGCCTGCTCGATCCTGTTCAGCCGCGTTAGCACCTCGCCGCTCGGGAGTGAATCGTGCGGCTGCGACTCGATCTTACGCGCGTAGGCCTTAGCTATCGGGCCTCCGATAACGACCCCCAGGATCATTATGAACGCGGCGATTGGAATGAAGAGTGGACTCATGTGGTGATTTCCGGTTGCGGACGACTGTCGGGGTAAGTATCACAGCTGCGTGACTCGGGCTGCACGCCAGTGGGCGTTATGTCTGTTCTGAGCGCGCGGCAATTGCAGTGGATTCCGGCTTCGCGCTCAAGAGCTTTGTCGTAAAGCGCTGCCCCTCAGCGATTCGTTCGACTTCGGTCGACATGGCCTCGATCGCCTGCTCGATTCGGTTGAGCCGGGTAATCACCTCGCCACTCGGCAACGCGTCGCTAGGCTTGGCTTCCATGCGCTTTGTATAGCTTCGGACAAGCGGTACCCCAAGCGAGAGGGAGACGATCATCACTATTCCGGCGAGTGGAACTACTACTTCTGGGTTCATGTCGATTGCTCGTTGTGGTATGGTTCAGCTACTTCAGCGAACTTTTTGATCAGCGGCGTGGCTATCCGCGTTCAATAGCCTGGTCGTGAACCGCTGCCCTGCAGAAACTCGCTCGACTTCCGTAGCGATTGCTTCCATTCCCTGTTCCATCCTTTCAAGCCGCGCGATAATGTCCGCTGCCGGGAGAGACTGGCGCTCATCCCGTCGAGTAATTCGCTTCATCAATCCGAGCGCGAGTGGTACTGACATTATGAAGCAAATTACGGCGGCCGCGAATACGACAAAATCGATCAAGTTTCCTCTCCTAAAGATGCTCCGGCTCTCACCGGGAGAACAAATTCTATCTGTGTGCCGGCGCCAATCGTGCTGTGGGCCGCCGCTGCGCCGTTGTGCGCCCAAACCGCCTGCCGTGCAATCGCGAGTCCGAGTCCGGTGCCGCCCACTTTATTAGTCACGTATGGTTCCCAGATTCGTTGCAACTGAGTTGCGGCTATCCCGGGCCCGTCGTCCTGAATGCTGATCCGAACGGCTGGCTGCTGCTGCAGCGTGGCATCGCTTACGCTCACCGTGACGGTTCCGCGACCGCCGCAAGCGTCCACCGCATTTAACAGCACGTTCGTCACCGCGCCCGCCAGGGCATCGTGATACCCCAGGATCATTGGAAGCCCATCGGCCACCTTTAGCCGCAGCTCCATGGTATCAGGCACTGTTGCATTTGCTGCGTAGCGCACCATCTCACCCACATCAATCTCTGAGGCCGGCCCCTCTGGCAGCCGTCCGAACTGCGCGAAGCTGCGCGCTGTCCGCTCCAGCCGCTCGGTCTCGGTCGCCAGAACCTCCAGAGTCTCACTCAGCTCCGGTGGCGTTCCGCGCCGCAGCCGCTCGATGGCGAATCGGATGGGTGTGAGCGGGTTCTTCAGCTCGTGCGCCACCTGTCGTGCACTCTCACGAAAGGCGCGCAGACGCTCTGCTTCCACGGCACGTTGCCGCCCCACATCCAGTGCCACCGACGCCATGCGCAGGCGCTGCCGCAGGATCTCGAACTCCGGCGCTCCACGTCGGTTCGGGGCCGGCGGAACGGGCTCACTGTTCCGGATCAGCTCGGTCCACGTCACCAGCTCGTCGATCGGCCGGCTGAGCTGCCGGCTCAGATGACCGGCAACACGTGACGCCCCAAAGCCGATCGCCGCCAGCGCCACCACCGACGAGATCACCACCACCTCGACGCCGCGCCGCACCAGATAATTGAACCGCTCCGCCTGCTCCAGCGACGCGCTCAGCTCGCGCTCATGCGCCCTGAAGAGGCGTCGCTGCGATCTGGTGAGCGGTGCGCTGTCCGCCGCCGCGATAGCCCGCCGACCGGTGGCCGCAACGCTATCCCATCCCGCTCGTCCTGTTACTAACGGGAGAGCGCTCCCGACCGTCACGCCCCACAAAACCGTCACCAGAGCAGCAGGCACCAGAGCAAACAGCGACAGGATTGCGAACAGTCGTGTTCTGAAGCGCAGTTGCTTAGACGGCATGGCGGAGTAAATTACACCGGATTGCGCGACTTCGAGGATCGTTGCCACCAGAATTGGTGTGGCACCCGCACCTGAAGTCGCGCCGC
>JBPCQO010000169.1:0-2616 GCA_050998035.1 Gemmatimonadaceae bacterium
GGCGATCGTTCAGGCATTGAACCAGAAGTTCTCGGGGATTCAGGACGCCTTCGTCGCAGTGTTCCCCCCGCCGTCGGTGAACGGGCTGGGGAGTGTGGGCGGATTCAAGCTCCAGTTGGAAGATCACGCGGGACTCGGCCAGGAAGCGTTGTATCAGGCGAGCCAGACGATCATGGGGCGTGCGTATCAGACGCCGCAGTTGGCCGGCGTGTTTTCGAGTTACCAGATCAACGTGCCGCAGCTGAACGCCGAGGTCGACCGTGATAAGGCGAAGCGTCAGGGAATCAACCTTGGCGATCTGTTCTCGACGCTGCAGATCTATCTTGGCTCGCAGTACGTGAACGATTTTAACAAATTTGGCCGCACGTATCAGGTCATAGCGCAGGCCGACGCGCCGTTCAGGGCGAACGCCGACAACATCGCGCAGCTCAAGGTTCGCAACAATCGCGGCGAGATGGTTCCGCTGGGATCGGTACTCACGGTGACGCAGTCGTACGGCCCTGATCAGGCGTCGCATTACAACGCGTATCCGTCCGCGGACATCAACGGTGGACCGGCGCCGGGGGTGAGTTCGGGCGAGGCACAGGCTGCGATTCAACGCATCGTTACGGAAACGCTGCCGAACGGCATTGGGTATGAATGGACCGATCTTACGTACCAGCAAATTGTGTCTGGTGACACGGGGCTGTACGTGTTTCCGCTGTGCGTGCTCCTTGCTTTCCTGGTGCTTGCGGCGCAATACGAGAGCTGGTCGCTGCCGCTCGTTGTCGTGCTCATCGTCCCGATGTGTCTACTGTCAGCGATCACAGGCGTGTGGCTCACCAAGGGTGATAGTAACGTGTTCACGCAGGTGGGTCTGATCGTGCTGGTCGGCCTCGCTTGTAAGAACGCGATCCTGATTGTGGAGTTCGCGCGCGACCTGGAGGCGACGGGCGAAGATCGAGTACGAGCCGCGCTTGACGCGTGCCGGATTCGATTGCGGCCGATCCTGATGACGTCATTCGCTTTCATCATGGGCGTAGTACCGCTCATAGTGTCCAGAGGGGCAGGGGCCGAGATGCGTCACGCGATGGGTGTCGCCGTGTTCTCGGGAATGTTGGGAGTGACGGCGTTCGGGTTGGTCTTCGCACCGGTTTTTTATGTCGTCATCAGGGGCTTGGCGGAGCGTCGCTCATCGCGTGCAGGAAGTGATGATCCCGAGAGATCGGGTGGATCTCCGGTACCAGCAGTTGGTTCACCGATTGTGCCGCAGGGTGCACCGGCGATGTTCGTAACGTCGAAGAGCGGTGAAGCTCATGCGTGATTCGAGAACGATGACAAATACTGTGGGTGTAGCGGCTGTATTCGCGGCGGTTATCGGTGTGCTTGGTGCAGGATCACCGCAATCTGCGTCGGCGCAGACAGGCATGCAGACGAACGCGGTTGCGCAGCGTGAGAGTATCGTTGCGTTCTGGAGCCAGCTCGGTGATAGCACGCTCGTGCGGCTGGTGCGTGAGGCGCTTGCTGCAAATCCCGACGTGCGTGGGGCGGCTGCTCGGATTCAACGTGCGCGCGCGCAGCAACGACTCGCAGGATTCGATTTTGCTCCGACGGTGACGAGTGCCGCCGGCTACACACGTGGGCGGCTCGCGGGCGCGCAGGCACCCGGTGCCCCCATGGCGCTTCGCGAGGAGCGGCTCTGGTCCGCGGGTGTGGACGCTGCGTGGGAGATCGATGTCTTCGGCCGAACCCGGAACAACTACAGAGGAGCCGGTGCGCTGGTTGCTTCGGCCAACGAGGACTCCCGGTTCGTGCAGGTCTCGCTCGTGTCCGATCTTGTGTCCGCGTATTTCCAGTTGCGTGGCGCACAGGAGCAGCTCGTCGTTGCCCAGCGTAACAGCGCGAACCAGCAGCGAAACCTCGACCTGACTCGCGAGCGGCTCAACGCTGGGCGCGGCACCGCCTTCGACACTGAGCGGGCGCAGGCACAGCTCAGCTCAACACTCGCGGCGATCCCGGTCATCACGTCGGACATAGCCTCGGATCAAAATCTGATAGCGGCACTGACGGGTCGCGATTTGCCGAACGCGGAAGCAATGGCCGCACACGATACCGTATCATCTACTGTTCTGGCATCAGTTGTTCTGCCATCGCTGCCGTCGGCATTCTCGCCAGCCGCAATGTTGGAGCTCGCCCGCGGTCGCCCCGACGTGCAGGCAGCCGAGCGGTTGCTTGCCGCACAGTCGTCGTTCGTGGCGGCGGCGCGTGCTGAGTAGCTGCCACGGCTCACTGTGGGTGGGAGCCTTGGGAGCACGGCGACGGGACTCGGACCGTTGCGGGATGGCGCTGCATCACGTTATGTCGTGGGTCCGACGATCTCCTGGCCATTTCTGGATCTCGGGCGTACGAGGGCTCGCGTCGATGTGTCCCGCGCTAGCGAAGAGGAAGCGCGTCAGACTTATCGTGCGACTTCGCTGCGGGCGTTGAGCGAAGTGAGCAGCGCACTGTCGACTTACGCGGGTGCGCGAGCGCGACTAGCCAGTTTGGGTGATGCAGCCGCGGCGAGCGAGCGAGCCGCAACGCTCGCGCGTCTCAGATTCACCGAGGGCGTAAGCGACTTTCTGCAGGTGCTAGATG
>JBPCQO010000208.1:0-23418 GCA_050998035.1 Gemmatimonadaceae bacterium
AGCGCGCCGAGCTCCGCGCGGATGGTACCGTCCTCACCCTCGACCCCGCTGTACTGAACCTGCCGCGGCGCATCGAAGAGCCCCATGTCGGATTCGGGGCTCCAGTCGGACGGGCCGGCGCACCGAGCCACCAGGCTATCGCCAATGTACGTTCCAATCACCGCCGAATCGGGGGCGAGCTCGGGGTCGTCGGGCAGTCTGCGTCGCTCCAGCGGGAACTCGGCGTCCACGGCCATTACTATGGGCTGAATCATGAGTCTAAAGCTAGCCTGCGACAATCCAGCCGAAACATTCGGCGCTGATGTATTCCGGGATCGAATTGCTACCTTTACCTCATCATGAGTCCACGTAAGAAGCCGAAGACCGGCCTGGAAGAGCCGAGCTTTGCCAGCACACTGGGATGGTCGCTGCTGGTGGTGATCGTGCTGGTCGTATACATCAGGTATATCTGGTAGGATAGACGTTGGTGTAGGAGGGTCTGAAGATGGTGCACGGGCGCGCTCCGGCGTTTACACTTCGGCGTACATGAGCCTCCATATCCCGCGGCTGCGCATAGCCGGCCCGCGCTCCCTCGCGTCATTCGCTCCACTCGCGCTCGCCGCGACGCTGTCAGTTTCGTCCGTAGCGGTGCCGTCGCTCGCGTTGGCGCAACAGAGTGCGCGGGACTCAACAGCGTCCAGCACCAACACCAGCACCAGCATATTCACCGGTCGCGACGCGGCGATTGCGGGCGGCTTCGTCATCGCGACCGTCGCTGCGATGCCGTTTGACCGGCACATCGCCATCGAAGCGCAACGACCTTCGGTGCAGGACAACCACTTCCTCAGCCACACCGCGACCACCTTTCGGCTGCTAGCCCAGCCTGGAGCGATTAGTCTCGGTGTTCTGACATACGTCGCGGGACGTGCGGATCACTCGCCACGTGCGGCCGAGGTGGGGCTGCGCACACTGGAATCGATCGGCGCCGCTGGAGTGACCGGCTTACTGATCAAGGGGATAGTGGGCCGCGCTCGTCCGTACGCAGTCGCCGACACGAACCCGCACGACCTGCACTTTGGTCGCGGCTTCCACGACGACCGTTACACGTCGTTCCCGTCCGGTCATACCCTTGTTGCATTCGCGGCCGCGTCGGCGGCGAGCGATGAGATAAGCTATCTGTGGCCGCACTCATCGCCGCTCATCACGCCTGCTCTGTTCGCCGGCGCGACGCTGAGCGGTCTCTCGCGCATTTACAACAACGACCACTGGGTCAGCGACGTCGTGGCGGGTGCAGCGCTGGGGACCGTCGTCGCGCGCGTCGTGGTGCGCTACGAGCGAGCACATCCTGGCAACAGGCTGGACCGATTGCTGCTCCCCACCGCCGTCATGCCAGCGCAGGGCGGTGGCATGACGGCGTCCTGGTCGTTCCAGTGGTAGAACTCGCTGGGTAGAGCTGGCCGCGTGAATCTGCACTAACGCATCATCAGCGCAGATTCACCAGCGCGAAGGTCAGCTCGTCCGCGGTCTCGGCGATCTGCTTATCGGTGGGACGATAGCCGTGACTCCCCTGGGTCTCCACTCGAACCATGACAGGCTTGGCGCACCCCTGCGCCGCCTGCAATGTCGCGATGTACTTGAACGTGTGGCTCGGCACCACCCGGTCGTCATGATCGGCGGTCGTGGCCAACGTGGCCGGATAGCAAGTTCCCGGCTTGATGTTCTGAAGCGGCGAGTAGCGATACAGATACGGGAACATCGCCGCGTCGGACGACGACCCGTACTCTGTTACCCAACCAGCGCCGCCGGTGAACTTGTCGTAGCGCAGCATGTCCATCACGCCCACCGCTGGCAGCGCAACAGCGAACAGATCCGGCCGCTGATTGCTCACCGCGCCAATCAGTAACCCGCCGTTGGAACCGCCCTGCATCACCAACTTCCCCGGCGACGTGTACCGCTGGCTCACCAGATACTCGGCCGCTCCAATAAAATCGTCGAACACGTTCTGCTTCCGCTCGCGCATCCCTGCACGGTGCCACGTTTCTCCATACTCGGCGCCGCCCCTCAGACTCGCGGTGACGTACACACCGCCACGCTCGATCCACGCGGGGATCGTGGCCGAGAAGAATGGCTGGAGGCTCACGTCAAAGCCGCCGTACGCGTACAGGATAGTCGGGTGTGAGCCGTCCAGCACTGTCCCGCGCTTCATCGTGATGAATAGCGGAATCTTTGTGCCGTCCTTGGACGTGGAGAAAACCTGCCGGGTCTCGTACAGATTCGGATCGAAGGTGAGCTTGGGCTGATCGAACGGCGTGTTCGAGTGCGACTGCACGTTGAAGGCGTACACCGTGCCCGGCGCAAGCGGCGAGGCGAAGCTGTAGAACATCGTTCGAGAGTCGTTACGTCCGGACTCGGCGCCCACGGTTCCAACACCCGGGAGCGGGATGGCACCGGTCGGTCGTCCAGCCTGATCGAACAGTCGGACGATGCTCTTCACATCTTCGAGATAGTGCAACGCTACGTGTCCGCCCGTCATCAGCGCCGACTCGATAGCGTACTTCGACTCCGGCACGAAGGTGTGCATTGCGGCGCGCATGTTCGCGCTCGGCGGCGTCTTCAGATCCAGCGTCACCACGCGTCGGTGCGGCGCCTGCTCGTCGGTGAGGATGTACGCAGTCGTTCCCACGTTGTCGATCACATGGTACTGCGCGACGTCCTCATCCACGATCGGGACAACGGGCGCCGCAAGATTCGGGTGCATCGGGTCGCCCAGATCGGCGAAATACAGCCGGTTGCGACTGTCTGCGCCGGGGCTCGCGGTGCAGAAGAGATAGCGGCCGTCGTCCGTGGTCGAGCAGCCAACGAAGTAACGCGCCAGCTCTGGACGCGCGAGGATTACTCGGTCCTGCGCCTGCGGTGTTCCGAGTGCGTGATAATAAACGTTGTGATTGATCAGCGCCGCGATCAGCTCCCGACCTTTTGGCGGTGTAGGGTAGCGGGAATAGAAAAAACCGCGCCCGTCACGGGTCCAATCCAGGCCGGAGAAGCGTACCCAACTCACCGAATCGGCCAGATCCTGACCAGTCGTGACGTCTCGCACATGTACCGTTCGCCAGTCCGAACCGCCCTGCGACAGCCCGTACGCCACATAGCGCCCGTCCGGCGACGGCGACCACTCCTGGAACGCGATCGAGCCGTCGGTGGACAGCGTGTTGGGATCGATCACCACGACAGGTGGCGCCGAGGCGTTGGCGCGCATGTACAGGACCGACTGGTTCTGCAGTCCGGTGTTGCGGCGGTAGAACAGCTTGCCGTCCACTGTTGCCGTGGGCACTCCCGTGCGCGAGTAGTTGTACAGCTGCGTCAGACGATTGCGCAACGTGTCGCGTAGCGGGAACTGAGCCAGGTACGAGTTGGTGTAAGCGTTTTGGGTGGTCACCCACGCGTGCGTCTTTGCACTGTTCAGGTCCTCCATCCAGCGGTACGGGTCCGGTACCGTAACGCCGAAATACACGTCCTTCGTGGTCCCGCGTTCACTCTTGGGGTAGACGATCGTTTGCTGTGACTCAGCGGACATGATTGGAAGCAGGGTAGGCGCCGCAACAAGGGACGCGAAGATGAGGCGCTTGAAACGCATGTGTGCTCCGGGTGTGGACGACGGCGAATGTAAGTGCGCGGCGGCGCGTGTGCCACCGAGAGCGCATATTTATGGCGGCTCCGGCCCGCCGCTCGCGGCACCGTATGTGGCGCTCTACGAGGCATGCGTCTACGGCTCATTACTGTGGTTCCAACTGTCGTTCTAATCGAGGAAATGCGTGTTATGGTCAGACATCGTCGGCGGCTCGCCGGTACACTTTCGTCCGTGATCGCCACGGCCGCAACGTTCGGAATAGCGACTGGCTGTAGCTATTCCAGAAGCACCACCCCAAGCCCTGCCTCGAGCGCCACCTCGGCAATGGGAACTACAGCGTCGATGGACGCAGCGGTCCCTCCCGGTGTTCGGTACGTCCGTGCCGCCACACCGGAAGCGGCGGGGGAATATCTCACAGTCGTCGGCGGTTGTAACGATTGCCATACTGTTGGGTGGGCGGAGTCCAACGGCAATGTCGCTCAGGCCGATCGCCTTGCGGGTAATCCGGTGGGCTACAAGGGGCCGTGGGGAACCACCTACGCCGCCAATCTCCGGCTCGTCGCCCAGCACATGCCTCAGGATCGCTGGGTCAGCATGCTCAAGACCGCGATGGGCGGCCACGGCCAGCCGCCCATGCCGTGGATGAACACCCGGCTCATGAGCGATCAGGATCTCGGTGCCATGTACACCTATATCCGCTCACTTGGCCCGAAAGGCGAGCGCACTCCACGCTCCCTCCCGCCAGGTCAGACGCCCAAGACGCCGTATGTGGACATGAGCACGAACCCGGGGACGGGGCGCTAGGCAGCGACAGACCGTTCGCCGAGCCGTTCAACGCGATGCAGCGTGCGCTGCTGCTGTCTGCACCTGCATCGCGTTGTTCGACGGATCGGCATCCACGAATATCCCTCCATCCAGCGTGAGCGATTGCAACGCCTTTTGTCTCGCGATGGTTAGCGTCGCCTTCTTCTGATTGGCTTCCCAGATGGCGGGCGTTTCGTGGATGGTCTCGCTGCTCCCGTCAGCGTAGTGCAGAACCAGATCGACCGGTGCGGCCATGCCACCGATGTTGTCGATCACTACGGAATATCCCTGAGATGTTTTCGTGACGCCTGCAAGCCCCAAGTCGATGTAGTTGTTGCTGAAGTACCAATTATTCCAGAACCAGTTCAGGTCCTTGCCTGATATGTCGTTAAACGTGTTGAAGAAGTCCCATGGGAGCGGATGCTTGCCGTGCCAGCGGTCCATGAAGCCGTGCAGACACTTCTTGAATGTGGCGTCGCCCAACATGTCCTTCACTGCCAGATATCCCAGCGCCGGCTTTCCGTACGCGTTATTGCCGTACGCGGCGCCTTTCAAGACGTCTTCAGGGGTGATGATGGGCAGGTCTTCCAGCGGTGACGGATCGTGTATCCAACGGTCCACGCGGAACTGCTTGAAGGAAGTCGCAGCTTGCGCCTTACCCACGTCGTTCTGCGATATGAGATACTCGAATGTTGTGGCCCACCCCTCGTCCATGAAGCCATAGCGGGTTTCGTCGATCCCCATGTAGAACGGGAAATACGTGTGGGCGATCTCGTGCTCCGCCACAAAACGGGAGAATGTAGTATCCGCATTGCTCCCGTCGTTGACCATCATCGGGTATTCCATGTCGGCCGACCCCTGGACGATGGTCGTCTTCTCATACGGATACGGAACGCCCGGCCAGTTGTGCGATAGCCAGTCGAGCGCGTGCCGGCCAAACTGCACCATGTGATGAAAGTCGGCTGCGGTGTCATTGAACGCGGACTGCACGCTGGCGCGCCGGTGCGCGACGTCATCCACGATCACGCTGGCGGCGTCCCAGTCGTAGTGATCGCTGACATTGAAGGCCATGTCCGGAATGTTGTCGGCCTTGAAGTGCCAGCTGTTCATCGCTGGTTGACCGGAAGACTGAACGGATGGCTGCACCGTTATGCTCTTCGCGAGCAGCTCCTCCCTTGTCGCGATATGTACGGTCTGATCCGATGTGAGCGATGCCTGGAACCGCTTGAGCGGCTCCGGTCGCAATACCGCAGCGGGATTCAGTAACGTTCCGGTCCCCCACACGATGTAATTCGCTGGCACCTTCACCGTCACATCGTAGTCGTTGAAGTCGCTGTAGAACTCCTGTGAATCGGTGAAGTCCATCGTATCCCATCCGCTGGTGTCATCGTAGACGGCGACTCGCGGATAGAAGTAGGCCAGATAATACGTGGTGGAATCGAGCATCCCCTCGCGCCCTGCCTGTCGGGAAATCTCGTAATGCCAGTTGAACGACAGTCGGACTGAATCGTGCGGCATGAGCGGCGCGGCCAGCTTCACCGGAGCCCAGGTGAAGTAGCGTGGATTGTCCTGCCACGGTGTCGGCTGTCCATTCACAGCGAAGCCGTCGATGTGCACGCCAGAGGTGAGATATGCCTCTGCCGCACCGCCATTCCGGGGGGCACCCGGTCTGTGGATGTTGAGAAAGAGCTTGATCACCAGATTCTTCAGCGTGTCCGGACTGTTGTTCGCATACGTGATCTGCTCCGTGCCCTTCACAGTTCGGTCCGGCGGCGCGACGGTAAGCGCAATTGCGTAGCGTCCATGATTCTCCCAGTACCGCGGCCCCGGCCGTCCATCGGGCGATCTGGTCCCGTTCGCAAACGCCCGCTTCACCGTGCGCGGCATGTATAGTGGCGTGTACGGCGGATCTGTAACGGTTTGCGGAAACAGCGAACCGCACAGCAGCGCTAGTAGCCACGATTTGGCTGCGAGCGGCTTTACCAGATTGAGCATCAGGCCTGTCATCACTGATTATTTCCCTTTGAACTGGTTAATCTCTCATTATACGCTCGGTCGCCGCACGCTGCTTGCCCGATCCACTCATCAGCTTCCTACCTGTACACGGAAGGCGGGCGTCACCGCGCGCTCCACCAGCGCCAGTGCGCCATCCACGACGAGTGCCAGCACCGCGGCGGGGAGTGCACCGGAGAGGACCATGCGCGTATCGGCGAGCGCGAGACCAGCGACGATCGGTTCGCCCAGTCCGCCGGCGCCTATGAACGCTGCAAGTGTGGCCGCGCCCACTGTTATCACCGCTGACGTCCTCACGCCCGCCATGATGATGGGCGCGGCTAGCGGAAGCCGGACCATGAACAATCGTTGCATTGGTGTGGTGCCGAGCGCTTCCGCTGCTTCCACGGCCGCGGGATCAGCATCGCGCACGCCGGTGTACGTGTTGCGCGCGATCGGATACAACGCATACAGCCAGAGCGCCACGAGCGCCGGAGCCGTACCGATGCCCAGCAACGGAATCATGAAGGCGAGCATCGCGATACTCGGAATGGTCTGGATGGCGCCGAGCACTCGTACGATAGGCTCCGCTATGCTGCGCGCTCGCTCCAGAGCGAGGCCGAGCGGAATCGCGATGATTACTGCTGCTATCAGGGCCGTCGCTACGAGGAAGAGATGGCGCAGGGTGAGTGCACCGAGGTGCGCTCGCCGCTGCCACAGGTAACGCCAGAAGCTCACGTTGTCGCCGCGCGCGGACGACTCTGCGCGTCCCATACGGCCGTGTGCCGAATCCTGTACCAGCCCGAGCTGAATGAGAGCATCAGTGGCAACGCGATGGACGTCTTCGCCATCGACTTCCACTCGCCGGTTCAGTCCACGCATGCGCGTTTCACTCAGCCGATCGCTCAATAGAGTGAGCGTCGCGATTGCAGCCGGGTCGTCCCGCGCCAGTCTCGCGCCCACAAGTGCAGCAGCTTCGTATGGCGGAAAGAAATGTCGATCATCGATCAGCGTGACGAGGTCGTAGCGCGCGAGCAGACCGTCGGTGGAGTACCCGTCGACGACGTCGACCGCGGATGCGGCCAGCGCCTGGTACTTCACGGCAGGCGCGAGCGGACGAACCTCGCGCAGGTGCAGACCATACACGCTCGCGAGCCCGGGGAGGCCATCCGCACGTCCGATGAAGTCTGGTGTGAATCCCGCGGCCAGGTGTGAGCCCTCGCGCGCGAGATCGCTCAATGTCCGAATGCGGTACCGGTCGGCGGTGGCGCGCCGGACAGCAATGGCGTACGTGTTCTGGAAGCCCAGCGGCGGGAGCCAGCGGACGCCATAGCGCGCCGTGAACGCCCGTGCAACGTGTTGGTATACAACGTGAGGGTCGCGCGCGAGTGAATCTGCCAGCGAATCGTGCAGAATCACCAGAAGTCCGGTGCCCGTGTATTCAGGATACACGTCGATCGCGTCACGACGTAGCGCAGCGAATGCGACTTCCGTCGCGCCCAGTCCCGGGCGCCGAGTCACGGCGATGCCGTGTGCTTCCAACAGTTGCGCGAACATCTCGCACAACAGATACGATTCCCCGAACGGTTTGGACGCGACAATCACTGGTCGGGCGCGGCTGCTTGCGTGGCTCTCAGCGTCGATATTAACGCTCGACCGTTGCGGCTGCGCGAGTGTTGCGCGGGACACCGTTGCGAGCAGTAGAAACGCGACGAGCACAGGGAGATTACCTGCAACGCCGCCTCGTCGTAGTGTCATACCGGCTGCAGCTGCGCCGATGTCGCAAGTGCGCGTTCTATCAGCTCCGCGACATAGCCAGTTGCGGGAGAGGTGAGCAGCTCCGCTACAGACCCCCGTTGCTCCACTCGTCCGGCCCGCATCACGGCGATCTCGTCCGCCAACCGTGCTGCCTCCGCAAT
The DNA here is from genome assembly GCA_050998035.1 of Gemmatimonadaceae bacterium. Classification (GTDB taxonomy): domain Bacteria; phylum Gemmatimonadota; class Gemmatimonadetes; order Gemmatimonadales; family Gemmatimonadaceae; genus Fen-1247. The sequence continues at coordinate 8,323 of JBPCQO010000208.1, forward strand.
ATCATGCGTGACGAGCAGCATGGTTACGGGAAACTCACGCCGTGCATTCTCGAACGCCTCGTGCAGCTCTGAACGCGTGATGGCATCCAGTGCACCGAATGGTTCATCCAGGAGGATCACCCCGGGCCGTGCAGCGAGCGCGCGTGCGAGCGCCACACGCTGCCGCTGACCACCCGAGAGCTCGTGCGGAAATCGCCCGCCGAAGTCTTTGACCGGCATCCCGACCACTTCCAGTGCCTCGGCCGCCGCAACGTCCGGCTCCGACATGTGTAGCAGCGTCGGCACCAGCGCAACGTTGCGGAGCACCCGCCAGTGTGGCAGGAGACCACCATTCTGCGGCACGAATCCGAGGCGGCGGCGCAGCACGATCGCGGGTTGAGATCGCACGTCGACGCCTCCCACTTCCACGCGCCCAGCATCGGGCTCAACCATCCGGTTGAAGCAGCGTAGCAGCGTCGTCTTCCCCGATCCGCTCTCACCCACGAGCGCGAGTGTTTGGCCCGCGGCTACCTGTATGCTCGCGCCATCGAGAGCTGTTACATCACCGTAGCGGTGCACCACTTCATACGCGGCGAGATCTCGCGGTTTCTCCCGTTCGTCAGGCGGCATTGATTTTCAAGAGATCACGTATCACCGGACCAGCGTCGCCGCATGGTGTGACACGTCGTGTGACATGTCGTGCGACATTTCATGCACCCTCCTTCAGCAGCGACAGAGTGGTATCGGCGATCAGACCGAACACGAGATGCCCGGCCAGCCCACGTGCGTGCGTCTGCCATGGGAATTTCGTCGGGGCCGGTGTGAGTCCGAGCGCATATACTGCTCCCTCATCCATCAAGAGCCAGAATGCGGTTCCGAAGCCGAGTCCCTGAGCGACGCCGGTTTGGGGTACCCGCGCCCGGAGAGCGCCGTACAGCGCACCGGCGCCAACGCCCAGTGCCCAGTGTATGCGCGCCCCCTCGGCTTTTCGCTCATCATCCGACAGCGAAGTACCCGCAAGCTCAGCTACCTTCTCGGCCGCCACGCCGTAGGCGGTCTTGCCATCGCGCACGGAATCCTCCTGCTGCCGCGCGGCCTTGTCTTCGTGCTCGTACAGATAACTCGTGACCTTGCCCATGACCCAGGTTGCCGCCGCTCCGGCGATCGCCCCTTCGATGAGATTCATGGCGAGGTTGCTGCCGTTGCTGCCGTTGCTATCGTCATTCGATTGCATTTCGTGTTCTCCACGACCCGCTACGGGCGGTAGCCGTCGAGTGCGGCTGCGGAGCATCGTCTGTTGCTCCGCAGCTTCACCCGAAACGAGTGCGATAACAGAATGCAATTCGCGGGCTAGTCACTGGGAGTCCGCAGACCCCGATGACCGTCGCATGAAGATCCAGCCTGGCATGCGGGTTGTCCCAACTCGGCCGATACTCCAATGCAATGGCAATCGAGCCGCGGTTTCAGTTGCGCCCGTACCACTCTGCGCGTCGCGTCCGCGCGAGGGTCGCCGCGGTGTTTGGCGTTACGTTCGGTGCACTTATTTCGGCGTGCGGCGGATCCATACCCACCCGCATGGCGTGCATCGCTCCATCGCGTTCGGCATCCATGCCGTCGCACGTGAGCAGTATCTCCGGGTCGAATGAGATCCGTAGGTGGGCCGATCACGACGAGCATTCGCCGCTGCGTGTGTGGGTCGAGCCCCGAACGGCCGAGGCGCCGCTTGGCGCGGATTCGGTTGCGGAGTCGATGGTCGAGCGTGCGTTTCATGCGTGGGATCAGAGCGAGATTCCAGTGCGGGTGACGTTCGTGGCGGACAGAATTGATGCGGATATTGCAGTCACCTTCATCGACCGATTCAGGGCGACCATGGATGGGCGCACGAGCGTCGTCTGGGACTGCCGTGGCATGATCACGCACGGTCTCGTCCAGCTCGCGCTCCGGAAGGCGACGGGTCAGGTGCTGGGTGACTCCATGCGGCTCTCGATCGCAACGCATGAGGCGGGACACGCCCTGGGTCTGGGCCATTCACGCGATAGCACGGACCTGATGTCGCCACTGATCCATGTCACGCACCCTTCTGCGGCGGATGTGGCGATGCTCCGGGTGATATATCTGGGCGACCGGGTCGCACAGTCTCCTCGGCAGATCACTGCCGTTGCAGCCGTCACTGGCAGGTAGTCTCCCCGATTCCGGGCCTCGTGTGCGGCCGCGTCTCGGCGCATATTTGGACGCCTCGTACGATCGTCTATAAGGGAGCTGGTCTCTCAAGCTCTGACCTTTTGCCACATCCCACGCATGACATCTGTTCCGTTGTCTGCTGCTGCCTTCCCTCCCCGCGGGTGGAATTTGGATAAGTCCAAAGATGGCTCCGGTGGTAATCGTGCAGATCGAGAAGCACAGACTCTCGAACTCCTCGAACTGCTCGATACCACCACAGAACTGATCTGCTCGACCGGGCGAGACGGGCGGATGAAATACGTGAACGCGGCCTGGTGTCAGGTGATGGGCTACACCGCGGACGAGGCGATCGGCCAGTCACCAATAGCCTTCGTGGCGCCGGAGGATCGCGTGCGAGCTTACGACGCGATCGAGCGCCTCATGCGCGGAGAAGCGATCTCGGAGTTCGAGGCGCAGGGGCTGAAAAAGGATGGTAGCAGAGCGGTGTTCCGCGGCAACGCCCGGCCGACGATGGTCGACGGGGTCTGCGTCGCCACGCGCGCGGTATATCGCGACGTCTCGGCGGAAAGGGCCGACCAGGAGATGCGTGCTAGGCTCGTGGGAACGCTCGAGGCCTCGCCCGACTTCGTCGCCATCGCAACGGCCGAGGGGCAGTTCGTCTACATGAACCGCGCGGGTCGCCATCTGGTGGGGATTGCGGAGGACGCCGACCTGACAACAGTCTCTGGCCCGAGCCTCAGATCACCGGAACAGTGGGCGCGCATTGCCGGTGAAGCAATGCCTGCAGCTCGGCGCGACGGCGTCTGGGTGGGCGAGACGGTCATTATCGGCGCGCATGGTCGGCACATTCCGGTTTCACAGGTAATTGTCGCGCATGCACCGCTGGGCCCGGATGAGCCAATCTACTTCTCGACCGTGCTGCGCGACCTGAGCGACCGATCGAAGGCCGCGGCGGCGCTGCGCGAGAGCGAGGCTCGATTCCGAGCCGCGATTGACGGAAGCCTCGACGCGTTCATGGCTCTACAAAGCATTCATGGTGGAGATGGTCAGACAGTAGATTTCGAGATCATTGACACCAACCCGCGCGCAGGTGAGTTCGTTGGCATGGCTCACGAGGACCTGATCGGAAAGTGTCTGTCTGAGCTCTTCCCGACTACCCGCACGAGAGGGTTCCTAGACGCCTGTCGCGAGGTCGTGCAAACTCGGCAGGTACACGAGGAAGAGACACGGACCACCGACCCTCGATTCGCGGGCAAGTGGTTCCAGATCCAGGTTGTACCGCTCGGCGATGGTGTAGCGATCACAACCCGCGACATCACCGAGCGGAAGCGGCTCGAACATCAGGTGCGTGCGCTTGCGGCACGTGATGATCTGACCGGTGTTTACAATCGGCGCGGCTTCATGGACATGGCCGCGCAGTCGCTGCAACTCGCGCTACGGGAAGGATTTCCATGCGTCCTTCTCTACGGTGACCTGGATGACTTCAAACAGGTGAACGACGTGTATGGTCACGCCGTGGGTGACTCCGCACTACGCGATGCGGGCGGCATCCTGCGCGAGACCCTGCGCGAGACAGATATAGTCGGGAGAATTGGTGGTGACGAGTTCACAGTGTTCGCCATCAACACGCCACCCGACGAAGCGGAGCTGTTGGTCGCACGTATCGAGGCAGCGTTGAAGCTGCACAACCGCACAGCTGGCCGCCGGCACCACCTGTCGATGACTGTGGGCACGGCGTTACTCGATCCCGCAGCACCCGCAAGCCTCGATGACCTTCTCCAGACTGCAGACACCGCGCTCTATGTCGCCAAGCGAGCGCGCAGCTCATTGATGCCCGTCAGCTCGGCGACGTCTTCCGCTAACTGACGGTCTCGGAGCTTTACTGCTCGGAGCTCTCTTGCTCTGATTCCTCACGCTGATCGGAGCTCGTGCGCGGCTCGCCACCACGTCCACCATACCCGCTCTCGTGAAGCCATGTACGGTCGGTGAGCGGTTCAGACCCCGAGCGCTCGGCGCCTTCACGGAATGAGTGGCCGGTCTGTCGGTCATCCAGACTGCTCCGCTCACCTTCGCCGTGCGTGCCGATGTCATTGATCCCTTCTGCCGCTTCACTGCCCATCCCGGTGGGAGGATGATCGGCGGGAACATCGTTTGAAACGGCCCCGCTCGTGCTGTCGTTCGGCTGCTGATGGCCCGTTCTTAGCGCGGGTGACGTTGGGCTACGCATTCGAACCGTTCATCGTATTCGATGTGCCAGATTTCGCCTCTCGGCCGGTGACCTCGTCCAGGTGGATTCGGAACACCACTTGCCGAAACGGAACCGGATCATTCCCCTGCAACGTCCCGGGCAGCAGTTCGCGCAGTAACGACAGTCCGTGCTCGAAGGAGTGCGCCTCGGCCGGCGCCGAGTCGGGCGTCAGAAGATTGACCGCTCCTCGCACAACAACGCTGCGCCAGTCAAGTATGCCGTTCGACTCATCGACCTCGAAGGCGACCCAGCGATGGTGCGCGATGGTTACCAGCTTGGAGCCCTGCGACGTACGGCCATAGATCCAGCCATCCGCATACACGTAGTTGATCGGTTCGATGTCGACGCGGTCGTGAAAGGCATACGCGATTCGCCCGACGTTGTTGCGCGCGAGTAGGGCATCGATCTCGTCGCGCTTGAGCTCGCTGAAAACCGGCGTTGCAGCGCTTGCCATCTCAGTATTCCTCCATCTCAGTGTTCTCGACTCAACATCCAATCTAGCGTAGAGCATCTTCATGCGTCGCTTCAACGCCGCGTGCCGCTCGTTTGTTGTTCGGGGAACTCCCTGTACTCGGCGAACGGTGAGATCCCGAGCCGTAGCTGCATACTATAAGCTATGCGGTGCGCCAGCTCCTTCATGAGGGTTGCGCTCGGACCCGCGAAACGCGCGTCCACGGTCGCTTCCATGGTCGCCACCCAGTGCGCGAAGTGCTCGGACGTCAGTCCTGGCATCTCCAGATGCGGCCGGAATGCGTTGCCCGAGTAGCTCCGCGTGTGGAACAGGAGCGTTGACCAGAACGCCACGATCCGCGGCATGTGCGCCGACATGTCAACGATCGCAAAGTACGGCGCAAGGAGAGGGTCAGCGCCCACGGTGGCGTAGAATGCGACGAGGGTGGGATATAGATCCCCGTCCTGTATGTCCCTTACGATCGATACGTCACTCGTGCATTCCACGGTGGACGTGGTCACGACGGACACAGCGGTGACATCCCACGCAACGCATTGTACGACATCTTATGCCTCAACAACGAGCGTTCCCATCGCGCCTTTCTGTCCGTGACCAAAGCTGTGATTGACAAAAACGAACTCGCCAGGTACATCAGCGACGAGTTCGAAGATCATTCCACCGCCAGCGGTGACACTGAACGTCTGAACGCCGTGAATGGCGCTTCCCGGAGGCGCACCGAGATAAACGGTCTCGAACTGCTCGCCCACGACATGAAATCCGCAGGATTGTGTTGGACCGGCGACCACAACGTAGAAGCGGACGCGATCACCGCGTTTGACATGTATGGGTGCATCGGAATACTGCGAGGGCCGGCCGTTGAATGCCGTGAGGTCAGGCTCAGACGATAGCATCCGGCTGTAGTCGAATGCGGCGATCCCACCCTTCGCCTCGCTCAGGTAGAACTCGCTCTGCACGAGCACGAACTCCTTGGCCGGCGCGAGCGGTGTGAGCGGATCGACGATGATCGCGCCGAACATCCCTGACCCCAGGTGCATTAGCACCGGCGACGTGCCGCAGTGGTACAGGAAGGCGCCCGCGTATTTGGGTCGGAAGGTGTACGACACCGACTGGCCCGGCGGCACCGATCGGAACGCCACCTTGGGATCGATCTGCGCTGCATGGAAATCCATGGAGTGCGGCAACGTGCCCTGATTGGTGAGCGTGAACTCCACCGTGTCACCCTGCCGCACGTGCACGATCGGCCCCGGTATGTCACCGTCGAACGTCCACGCGGCGACTACTGTCTCAGGCCGAATGCGAACCGGCACCTCGCGCGCAGTCATGTGGATGTGCTTGACCGCGCCTGGCGTGAGCGGAGGAAGCGCCGGATCATAGCGGTGGAACGGCACGTCGGCCGCGCCGATCGTGGAGGCCGGCGTTGCGGATGATGGGTGCGTCCCGTGCTTGAGTGCCGTGTCCAGCCGGCTGTCCGGGTTGGGCGGCAGATGTGGCTGCGGTTGCTCCGCAGGTTGCGCAGGAGTACCAGTCGCTGTACCAGTCGTTGCACCCGCGGCCGGTGCATGCTCTGCCGCGCCCTCGCCACTCGGAGCCGTCTTCGAGCAGGCTGCCAGTGCGGCACCGAGACCAGGAAGTGCAACTCCCAGAGCCGACGCACGCGCGAGGAAGACGCGGCGATTTGTTGGCTTGTGCACCAGATCGGAGAGGCGTGGTGTCTGGTCTGGCGCCTGGTCTCGCTTCATTCGCTCGCGACCCTCGATCCCGCCGACGGTGCGTGCACGATCGTGAGGAGGAACAGGCAGCCCGCCTCGGAACGTGCGGAATGCTCCACGTTCGGTGCCAGAACGAGCACATCTCCCGTTGTCAGTGGATACTCCTGGCCCAGTGCGTTGAACGAGACCTCGCCCTGGAGAACATGGATGCTGACTGGCCCATCGGTGCTGTGAGTGGGCAGATTCCCGCCGGTCGCAATTGCCATCATCGTCAGTCGAAGCGGCCCTTCCTTCACCAGCGTGCGCGCGGTGCGGCCGTTCCTGGCCAGGAGGACGGGGTCGATCATCCGCTCATCCTGCGTTAGATGATGAACCAGGACTTCGCCTTCTACTGTGCGGTGCATCGATGACATCCTAGTTCTCTCCAGGTGGACCATTGTGAATCACTCAGCACTGCTCCCAATCCGAGGGCCGGCACGGTACTGTCAGCGGTGCTGTCAGCGTAGGACACCAGCAAGACTACTCTGCCGCTCGGCGCCGCACTGTACACATTCGAGCACGTTGCCCAGGAAGGTAGCACGGCCTGACTCCGTCGTGACCCACGGCCGCACCTGCCACGGCGGATCGTGTCGCACGTGCTGGCTGTGGCCGCACTCCAGATCCGCTACCCAGTGGTTCTCCTCGTCCTGATGGAAGCCGACGATCCGGCGCGGTAGCGCGGGTCCGGCAGATATATCTCGCTGCATGATGTGTTTTCCCCTCTCAGTGAGAAGTTAGTGCTACACCGTCGCCATCTGCGTTATTAGCTGCTTCGACGTTCCGACCTTGATCATGCCAGCCCCACCCCGCTCCGCATCAGCGAACGCGTCCCTCGCGAACGAATACATCCCTTCGACGCTGCCGTCCTTCGAACACTATCTCGCATACCACGCCGTCGCCAGAAGAGATGAGGTATGTCTGCACTCCTTCCCTGCATCAGGGTTGGAGCGCGGAAGAGTGTGTATGATTAACCCCATGCTCTTTGTAGATAACCGTGGGATTACGGACGCCCACCTCAATCTTGCACTGGAAGAGTACGTCCTCCGGCACAGGATGCCGGACGACGATCTCCTTCTCTTCTACGTCAACGCGCCGGCGATCATCATCGGACGGAACCAGAACACGATCGAGGAAATTGCTGCCGACGTTGTGGCCGAGCGCGGCATCAGCGTGGTGCGCCGGATCTCCGGTGGCGGCGCGGTCTATCATGACTTCGGAAATCTGAGCTTCAGCTTCATGACCCGCGACGTGAGCGGGCGCTTCAATCGGTACGACAAGTTCAACGGGCCGGTGGTAGAGGTGCTGCGCGAGCTTGGTGTTCCGGCCGAGATCGGTGGCCGGAACGACATACTCGCCGACGGTAGAAAAATCTCCGGTAATGCGCAGTTCGCGACCGCCGACCGCATGTTCAGCCACGGAACGCTACTGCTGAACTCCAATCTCGACGATGTTACCGCCGCGCTCAGACCACGTCCCGGCAAGGTCGAGTCCAAGGGCGTGAAGTCCATCCGCAGCCGCGTGGCCAATATCAGCGAGTTCCTGTCCGAGCCGATCACCGTCGACGAGCTGCGCGAGCGGATCCTCGAGCGCATCTTCGGAATGCGCGACCGTGCACGCATCCCGACTCTCAAACTCGATGATACGGATTGGCACGCCGCGCACGATCTACTGGACAGGAAGTACGGGACGTGGGACTGGAACTACGGCGAGAATCCACCCAGCAACGTCCAGCACGCGCGCCGCTTCCCGGCCGGTGAGATCGACGCGCGGCTCGACGTCCACCATGGGCGCATTAACGGTCTGCGCATCTTCGGCGACTTCATGGGCCGCACGGACGTGCGTGAGCTCGAGGCACATCTTCAGGGGATTCCATACGAGCGCAGCGCCGTGGCCCGAGCACTGACTTTCGTGGATGTGACGCACTATTTCGGCAACGTCAGTCGCGAGGACGTAGTGAGCGTTCTCTGCCCGTAATGTCTGAGGTCTGTTGTGGGTTGACCGATCATTCAAATCGCCACGCTGCTCCGCCAGCTCCCGAGATCTTGCATGTACTCGTGCTGGCCGGGAGCTTCAGCCACGATTGGGCAATCCTCACGTACGTCTCCCACGCGTAGAGCCACAGGCTGATCAGATCAGCGGTTGGGGAGTGCATCACGTATTTTCGGGTGAGCGCAACGCCGCTTCCGCCATTCCACCATCTTATCCGCGCTTCCGCGGCCCAATCACATGCCGATCTTTCGCCCTCTCGCATCTGCCTTTCTTTGCCTCTGCGCGATCTCGGCTGTAGCACCGGCCGCCCGCGCTCAGACTGACTCTGCGGATGTGCTTATACGCGGCGGCATGTTGGTCGACGGTACCGGTGCGCCTCAGCGCCAGGCTGATGTCGCGATCCGAGGCGATCGAATCGTCTTCATCGGTGACGCGTCGCGCGCACACATCCGTGCTGCCCGCGTGCTCGACGCATCGGGACTCATCGTTGCGCCGGGCTTCATCGATGCCCACACCCACACTGCCGGTGACCTCTCGAGCCCCGCCCGCCACGGGAACGTGGACTACCTCATGCAAGGCGTCACCACCGTGGTGACCGGGAACGACGGCTCCAGTCCGCTGGACATCGCGAAGACACTGGACACGTGGCAGCGCCAGGGGATCGGCACCAATGCCGCCCTGTTCATTGGCGAAGGCTCCGTGCGTGGACATGTGATGGGAATGTCCGACGCAAAGCCCACCCCGGCCCAGCTCGACAGCATGCGAACGCTCGTCGCGCACGCAATGAACGGTGGCGCGCTCGGGATATCGACCGGCCTGTACTACGCTCCGGGGAGCTACGCATCGACCGAAGAAGTAATCGCACTCTCGAAAGTCGCGGCCCAGCACGGTGGGATATACGACACGCACCTGCGCGACGAGAGCTCGTATACCGTGGGCCTCATCGGGGCGGTGAACGAGGCGATCCGCATCGGTCGCGAGGCGCACATCCCCATCCACATTTCGCACATCAAGGCGCTCGGCACCGATGTCTGGGGTCAGAGCGACACCGTGATCGCGCTCATCAAACATGCCCGTGCCGCAGGGATCGACGTTTCCGCGTGCCAATATCCGTACACGGCGTCGGGGACGAGCGTGGGCGCGGCGTTGCTGCCGCGTTGGGCGGAGGCCGGCGGACGTGATTCGCTGCTCGCCCGCATCGCTGATCCCGCTACCCACGTGCGACTTGTGGCCGAGATGAGAGAGAACATGCGCCGGCGCGGCGGCGCGGCTGCGCTGCTCATCACCGGTGGCGATACCAGCCACGTTGGGCGTATCCAGGGCAAGACGCTGGAGCAGGTCGCAACGGCGCGCGGCGTGTCGCCGATCGATGCGGCACTAGAGATCATCAAGAATGGCGACGCAGGCGTCGCGTCGTTCAACATGAAGGAGTCGGATATCGCCAACTTCATGGTGCAGCCCTTCATGATGACGTGCTCCGACGGTTCAGACGGTCATCCACGAAAGTACGGCACATTCCCGAGAAAATTGCGTGAGTACGTTTACAACCGGCGCGTCATAACGCTACCACAAGCCGTGCACGCGAGTAGCGCGCTCACCGCCCAGACACTTCGACTAAAGGGGCGGGGCACGCTCGCCGTAGGTAACTACGCCGACGTCATCGTGTTCGATCCTAAGACTGTTGCCGATCGGGCCACGTACGAACAGCCGACGCTCATGGCGACTGGTATGCGATACGTCCTGGTGAACGGAAGGCTGGCGGTTGATGGTGGCACCTACACGGGTGTCCTTGCGGGGCAGGCGATCAGGCGCGCAGGATCGGGCACGAGCGCGGTGACGACCAATACAGCGCCCACGACTGCATCGGCCCAGATTACATCGGTGCAGGCGCGCGCACCCGGCGACATAGTGCGCCATGTAGAGGTTCGGCGTACACCGCATGGCGTGCCACACATTCGGGCTGACAATATCGAGGCGGCCGCCTACGCGCTCGCCTACGTGCAGTTGGAGGACTACGGCTCCCGCGTCGCGCTTGGACTCCTGCGCTCGCGCGGTGAGATGGGGCGCTGGTTTGGACGCGACAGCATCGAGCATGATTTCACCGCTCGTCTCACATACGCGCGTGCCGTCGCCGGGTACCCTACGCTCGACAGCATGACGCGTTCTGTCTACGACGGTTTTGCCGAGGGCGTGAACCGCTATGTCGAACTGCACCCGGAAGAGTTTCCCAACGGCTTCGCGCCACGGTTTACAGGCTACGATGTGCTTGCGCACGACGTGTACGTCGCCACTGCCGACCAGGGTGCACGCTTCGTCGCGCGATTGAATCCCACGCTGCACGGCGCACCACGCGCGACTGACGAGGCATTGCTAGCAGAGGGTGAAGACCCGCCCGATGAGGGTTCCAACGCATGGGCTTTCGCGCCGAGCCGCACGAAATCCGGGCACGCCATCCTACTGCGTAATCCGCACCTCGCCTGGAACTCAGGTTACTACGAGGCGCATTTCACCGTGCCTGGAGTCGTCGATTTCTACGGCGACTTTCGCATCGGCAGTCCGTTCGCTGTGATCGGTGGTTTCAACCGTGATCTTGGCTGGTCCACCACGAACAACGCTCCATTGTTATCCCAGATTTACTCCCTCGACGTGGATCCCGCGCGTGTGGACCACTACGTGCTCGACGGTGCATCGGTGCCGCTGGAGCGCGAGCTGGTGACCGTCGACTTCCGGAACGGTGCGGGATTGTCCAGCGAGACGCGCGAATCGTGGCGGACATCGCTGGGACCGGTCATCTATCGAGGCAATGGCAAGGTCTACGTGCTGCGCGCTGCCGGCGACGGGGACGTGCGCGGGGGAGAGCAGTTCCTGCGCATGATGCGCGCGCACTCCCTCGCGCAGTGGAAGGACGCGATGCGCATGCGTGCGCGCATCAACTCGAACTTCACCTACGCTGACCGTGCGGGGAACATCTTCTTGGTGTGGAACGCGTCTATCCCCGCACTGCCGCAGCCGAGCGGGGGCGACAGTGTAGCAGTGCCAGTGCACCGCACCTCTGACGCATGGACGCGCTACATTGACTTCGATTCCCTGCCGCAGCTGCTCAATCCAAAGGGTGGATACGTGCAGAACTCGAACGATCCGCCGTACTACACCAACATGCACCAGCAGCTGGATCGCTCGCGTTATCCGGCCTACTTCCCGGAGCCACGCCTCGGGCTGCGCACACAACTCGCGCTCCAGCTCGTTGACGCCGAGCGCAAGATGAACCTTCAGGACGTGCTCGCGCTCAAGCACTCCTACCGAATGCTGCTGGCCGATCGCGTGCGCGACGATCTCGTGACGGCAGTGCGCGCGTCGCACCCAGCGCGGGACGTGGCGCGGGCGATCGAGACGGTCGCGAAGTGGGACAAGACAGTGGCACCGACGAGTCGCGGCGGAGTGCTGTTCGAGCTCTGGTGGCGTCGATACGTCGAGCATACGCGTCCCGATACGATGTACGCGCAACCGTGGAGCACGTCTGCACCAACCTCAACCCCGCGCGGAATTCGTTTCCCGGCTCGCGCTACGGAGGCGTTTGCCTGGGCCACGGCCGAAACGGTACGGCGCTACGGAAGCTCCGACGTTGCGTGGGGCGATGTGCACCGGGTACGCGTGGGCACCGTCGACGTCCCGGTGGGCGGCTGCAACGGTGATATCGGTTGCTTTCGCGTTCTCTGGTACAAGGACGACCCGGACGGTAAGCGCGAGGCGGTTGGCGGCGACGGATGGATTCTCGCCGTGGAGTTCGGCGACCAGCCGCGGGCGTATTCGGTACTCGCGTACGGCGAGAGCCCCCGCGAAGATTCGCCGTTCCACAGCGACCAGGCGGCGATGTTCGCGCGTGGGGAGCTAAAGCCCGTTCTGTGGAGCGACAAGGATATCGATGCGCAGACCATCCGACGCTACAGACCGGGGGAGACGCGCTGACGCTCGGTCGTTCTCTTGCCACGTCGCACAGGCGCACTCTGCCCCCCCCCAAGATCGGGGACAAACTCAATATCAGACTCAAGACGGTCGATACATACAAGGAGCGTAACAGTGAAAAGCTCGAGCTTTCCCATCGAACGGGCTACGTTCAATTCGCACTGAAGCTGGGCCTGCTGCAATAGGCACAGATCGGTGGACTCGCGAACCGAATCGCCAACTTCCGCCGCCATGCCGCTCCTAGCGCAAAACACCCCTCCGCTCAATCTGGCCCCACTGGTCCGACCGGTCCCATCAGTGGTGATGGATCCGCTTCGCCTGGATGCGCTACGGCGCACTGCTCTGCTGGGTACCGGCGCGGAGCCCGCGTTCGACCGTCTCACCCGCCTTGCCACCCGCCTCCTGGGAGTACCCGTCGCCCTCGTTTCGCTGGTGGACACGGATCGACAGTTCTTCAAGAGCTGCATTGGTCTCCCGGAGCCGTGGGCATCGGAACGGCAGACGCCCCTGTCCCACTCGTTCTCTCATCACACGGTTGCGGCCGGCGCACCCTTCATCGTCAACGATGCGCGTGAGCATCCGCTCGTAAGAGACAATCTCGCCATTCCCGATCTTGGGGTGATCGCATACGCCGGGATACCGCTCGTCACGACCGATGGCCATACGCTCGGCAGCTTCTGCGCCATCGATTCGGTCCCGCATCACTGGACCAACGAGGAGATCGCGCTCCTGTCGGACCTTGCGGCCGCGGCGAACAGCGAGATCCAACTGCGGCTGGCGATTGCGGGGAATACCGCGCTTCGCGCCAGCGAGGCGCGCTTCCGTGCCGTATTCGACTACGCGGCCGTCGGGATTGCTGTTGCAGATGTGCAGGGCCGCATCCTTGAGACCAATCCAGCCTTTGGCGCGCTCCTCGGCTACACCGCTGAAGAGCTGCGTGGCCGCACTTCGCGCGATCTTTCCGCACCGGAGGATGCCCACCTCGCCGAAAACGCGGTTCGTGATCTCGTCACGGGAGCGCGCAACAACACTACTGTCGAAATTCGGTACACCGGTAAGGACGGGCAGCTAGTCTGGGGAAGTCTGACCCTCTCTCGCATCGATGAAGCCATGTCGGACGCCAGGCTCACGAGCGATGTACCGGCCGACGCGGCGGGAATCGTCGGCATGCTTCAGGACGTGACTGCGCGTAAGACGCTTGAGGCCGAACTCACTCATCAGGCCTTCCATGACGCACTCACGGGACTGGCCAATCGCGCACTCTTTCTTGACCGGGTGGCCCACGCACTCGCGCGCGCGCCACGGAGCAGGCATCGTGTGGCAGTGCTTTTTCTCGACTTGGACAACTTCAAGACCGTCAACGACAGCCTGGGACACGTCGAGGGAGACCGCCTCCTGATCATCGCCGCCAGACGGCTGGCCACCTGCGTGCGCGCCGGGGACACCATCGCGCGACTCGGGGGCGACGAGTTCGCAGTGCTCGTGGAAGATGCAGACGTGCCAGGCGACGCCATCGCGCTCGCGGAGCGCATCACCGCGGCCTTCAGTGCCCCGTTCCCACTCGGAGGGAGTCCGCTGGTCGCTACCGCCAGCGTTGGGATCGCAACCTCGGTCCACTCGGCAACGCCCGACGCGCTGCTCCGCAATGCGGACGCCGCCATGTACCGGGCCAAGTCGGAGGGGAAGGGACGCTACGCGATGTTCGAGCCAGCCATGCACGTGGCCGCTCTGATGCGCCTCCAGTTGGACAGCGAGCTGCGCCAGGCGATCGATTCCAATGAGTTCGAAGTCGAGTACCAACCCATCGTCCGGTTCGACACGGGCAGGATTACCGCAGTAGAAGCGCTGGTGCGCTGGCGCCACCCTGAGCGCGGGATGGTCGCCCCGGGTGCGTTCATCGCGGCCGCGGAGGATACGGGGATAATCGTGCCGCTCGGCCGGTGGGTGCTCCACCAAGCCTGCGTACAGGCTCAGCGCTGGCGCGATGCGTACGCCTCCGGTCCCCCGCTCGGCGTGACCGTGAACCTGTCAGGTCAACAGCTGCGCTCGTCCACGATCTGCGACGATGTGCGCGCCGCTCTCGATGCCTCGGGGTTGGACCCAGCCAGGCTGGTGCTCGAAATCACCGAGAGCGTGCTGATGCAGCATACCGAAGTGACGCTCGAGAAATTACGCGCATTCAAGTCACTCGGCGTGCGGCTGGCGATTGATGATTTCGGAACCGGATATTCATCGCTCGCGTACTTGCAGCGCTTCCCGATCGACATTCTCAAGATTGACAAGGCATTCGTAGACGGAGTGGCAGACGGCGATAGCGACGCGGTGATAGCCCGGACGATTCTCGCACTCGGGAAAGCGCTGGGTCTGCGCTGCGTGGCCGAGGGCGTGGAGACGATTGAACAGCGCGACGCCTTGCGAGCCCTCGGCTGCGAGTACGCTCAAGGATCCCTATTCGCGCCGTCGCTCTCGCCCCACGCCGTATCAGCCATGGTCCGCGCCCAGCTGCGGGGTGGGGG
>JBPCQO010000119.1:0-11181 GCA_050998035.1 Gemmatimonadaceae bacterium
ATCTGGATGGAGCCTCGCTGCATTCGTATGGCGACGACTTCATCCACTGGCCCGGACAGCGAATCTTCCGCGGCTATCGCAACTTCGATCTGAACGTCGCCGTGCTGGACGGTACGCGGGGTGAAGCCCGGACGGGTGTTGTCGCCGACTTTCGGAAACAACTCTGGGCCACGCACCTGGGCGCATCTGGAAGCAGCGTGTCCGATCCGCCAGCGGGCGGCTGGCTCGCTACCTGGCGTAGCACGGCCGACGCGAATGTTGCGACGCTCTCGGGAGGGCGGCACGTTTCCGCGGAACTAGTGGGCCGCTCATTGCTGCCATACGTGCCGACAGCTCGGCCGCGCGATCAGTTGCGTGCCTTGGGGATCGACCCACGAGCCACTGGGATCGACTTGCGCTTTGACCCTGGAACCGTCGAGGTACTGTGGAGTCCCGGCTGGATGAAAAAGCTGATTCCTGCACGAATACAGAAGTCGACACAAATGTTGCTGGACAATGTTGGTGGAGCAGTGGATGCGGCACGAATCTCGATTCAACGTGAGCTCAAAGAGTCATATTAGACTGAGGACACATGAACCAGCTCGTATCTATCTGCTCTCTCGTACTAGCCGCTTGCGGTGAATCATCGGGTCCGCATGCGGCTGCACGCCAGCCCGCGCGCGTGCCCGATTCAACGTTTGCCGTCGCCACCCCTCAGGACTGGAGCCGGTTCGGCTGGGATGTGGGTCGCTCCAGCGCGATGATGGCGTCGACCAGGATCAATGCAACCAACGCTGCAACGTTGCGCAGGCAGCAGGTGGCGATTGACGGAACGGTGGACGCCTCCGCCATCTACCTGCATGGCGCGCACGTCAGTGGCGGCGTGCACGACGCGTTCTTCGTTACTACGACATATGGGAAGACGCTGGCCATTGATGCCGATAGCGGGAAGGTCCTGTGGGAGTATACGCCGGCCGGCTATGACACTTATGCGGGATCTCCCCAGATCACGACGGCGACGCCTGTTGCCGACCCGACCCGGGAGTTCCTCTACGCCGCCTCGCCAGACGGACAAATCCAGAAGCTCGCCGTCGCTAACGGCCACGCCGTCTGGAGCACCGCGATCACCAAGTTGGCGCAGCGAGAAAAGATCGCGTCGTCGCTGAACTACTTCCAGGGAAACGTGATCGCGGTGACCGGCGGTTACGTTGGTGACGAGCCGCCATATCAGGGCCACGTGGTGATACTCGACGGCGCGACCGGGAAACTGCTGCATGTGTGGAATTCGCTCTGCAGCGACAGGCGTGAGCTGATCGATCCGCAATCATGTCCCGAGAGCGGCTCCGCGATGTGGGGCCGAGCCGGTGCCGTGATCGACTCGACCACCGGAAACATCTTTGTCGCGACAGGCAACGCCGCGTGGGACGGGCACGCGTACTGGGGGGACGCCACGCTGGAGCTGGATTCCAGCGCGACCCGGCTGCTTGGCAACTATACGCCGGCGAACACTTCGCAGCTAAATAACACCGACGCCGATGTCGGCTCGACCTCGCCCGTGCTGCTCGGCGGCGGCTACGTGGCGCAGGGCGGTAAGGACGGGACTATCCGGCTACTCGATGCCCGCGTGACGCAGGGCGATTCACCGCATAAGGGCGGCGAGCTGCAGGTGGTTCGGACGCCATCGAGCGCACGTCTCTTCACAGCGCCGGCCGTGCTGCACACAGCCACAACCACGTCGATCTTCGTCGCCGACGGCAGCGGCACGGCTGGCTGGAGCCTCAACAACGGACGGCTCCAGCCCGTGTGGCAGAACGGGAACGGCGGCACCAGTCCCGTAATCGCGGGTGGGTTGCTCTACGTGTACGACCCGAAAGGCGGTCTGCGTGTGTACCAGCCGGATACGGGTCGGCAGGTAGCAGAGCTCGAGTGCGGCGGTGGCCACTGGAACAGTCCCATCATTGTGGATGGCAGAATCGCGCTTCCCGAGGGCAATTCAAACGACCACGACACACACGGCGTTGTCGACATCTGGCGCCTGTGACTGGTCATCACTCACACCGCGCCATTTCCGTGTGATTCCAGCCGTGTTATTCGAGCGGGACGCCGAACCTGGCACACAGCTCCTCGACAGTTCCGGCCACGTCCACACAGTCTGTCTTCCCAAATGAGAGAACGGTGTGTGGTCTGTTCTCGGTCACCAGTTGATACATGTGGTGAACTGCGTCAGCGTTCACCACAATCGTCTTGCCGTTCAGGTTCTTGAGCGCGAAAAGCTTCATCATGTTCTCCTAATTAGTCGGGCGGGTTGAGTGGATCGCATCGGCGGCGGCGAGATTGGCGCGGACAAGATACGATACCAGCTCGCGCGCGGTGTCTTCGGAGAAGATACGCGCCGTTGACAGCGCATGGAGATGCGGTGGGATGCCACCCATGGACTCGCTGGCCGAGCGCGTTATCCAGGCTGGAGCACCTGTGGGAATGGCCATCGGGTCGTTCACGCCCAGCAGGACCGGTCGCACATTCTCCGCGCCCGGAGTATCGCGATACAGGGCGTGCAGTTTGGATACAAACCTCGGATCGGTACACAGGTAGTATACAGGGCCTTCTATGAGCAGCCTCCTCACCTCGGCCACGATCTCCGGGCGGAGCGTCACCAGAACGAGTGGCTTGCCCAGCCGGTTCGCGATAGGGAGCACGTCAGACGCGTGCGCCATAGTGGTCACGAGAAGGTCGACGTGCTCCAGTCGCGGAGGGCGCTGGCATTGGTCGCACACTTCGCGCGTGTCGAACGAGTGGGTAAAGAAGCCGTAGTCATCCTCCAGCTCGCCGCACAGCCAGCGAAGCTGGTCGTCATTGCACTCCACGCAGGCGGTACGAATGCGCACAGTTTCGAGACTGCGCCGAGCATGTTCGACGAAGCTGCCAACGGGCACTCCGCGTGTGATCCCCTGGGACAACGTCTCCACCATCCACTCGGTGCTGGGGACCAATGACCCGGTGGGAGCGCGATTGACGACGGCGAAATAGCCGCGGGCCCCAGTGCGGCGGCTGACCATCCCATCGCGCTCGAGCTGCGCGTACGCGGCGATGACTACACGCGGGTCGGCGTCCAGCTCCACCGCGAGTTGGCGAGCGCTCGGTAGGCGATCGCCCGCGGCAATCCGGCCAAAGTGCACGCCGGTGATGATCCGTTCCCTGAGTGTCGCAATCACATCTGTTCGGCGCCGCATCTCTCCACGTGCTAGGGTGGCGCGTTGACTTACGGGGAAACCGTTACTTCGGTATAATCTGCCGCGAGAGCTATACAACAACGATTATGACACGCATGATCTGCACCGTAATGGCATTACTAATGCGGATGTGACGTCATCGCATTTTGCATTTGCAGGTCACGATAACTCGGAACGAGTCGGCCTTGTGGGTCAGGATTGAGAATGGGTATCCGCGTGTGCAGTCAGCAGTGGTTTGTGGTGCGTCCCAAATCGCGGATCGAGGTCATCATTGCGGGGTAGAGCGCGGCTGATTCGGTGCTTAGTTATGGGCGCCATATCCACAGGGTTGATCGGCGCCGCTGCGTGCAGCGACGCACGCGCCACGCGCGATGGAGCAACGGCGGGGATGTCGTCGGCCGAGGCTGACCGGCAGCTGACGACCGCCATTGCGGACAGCACCCAGTGGCCAACGTACGGGCGCGATTTTGGGAACCAACGCTTCGCGCCGCTCGGCCAGATCACGGCACAGAATGTCGCATCGCTGACGCCCACGTGGGCGCAGCATTCCGGCATTCCGCATTCGTCGGAGAGCAATCCCGTGGTGGTGGGTGGGGTGATGTACTTCAGTTCCGCGATGAACCACGTGTTCGCGGTTGACGCTCGTACCGGACGCACGCTGTGGCAGTACGTACACGATTACAAGACGACCGTGGACTGCTGCGGGACGGTGAACAAGGGTGTCACTGTATATGGTGGGCGCGTCTTCATGGCCACGGTCGATGCGCGGCTGGTGGCGCTGGACGCGAAGACCGGGCGCAAGCTATGGGATGTACAGGTGGGCGACAACGACGCCGGATATCACATGACCGGTACGCCGCTGGCGGTGGACGGCAAGGTGATCAGCGGTGTGAGCGGCGGGGAGCAGGGTTGCCGCTGCTACGTCGACGCGTACGATGCGGCTACGGGTGCGCGACTGTGGCGCTGGTACACCGTGCCCAGTCCAGAGCAGGGCGGATGGTGGGGACACTGGCGAGCCGGGGACGAGTGGGGAACATCGTTCTCGCGCGACATAGCAAAGGAGCGCGCCGACAGCGCCAAGTATCCTGATAGCTGGGAGCACGGCGGTGGTCCGGCGTGGCACCATCCCGCGTACGATCCGGCAATGGGGCTGCTCTTCGTTAACGTGGGGAACCCCGCGCCGGACCTGGACGGGACCGAGCGTCCGGGCGACAATCTGTACACCGATTGCGTCGTTGCGCTGGATGTAAAGACTGGGCGGGTGCGCTGGTACTATCAGACCATCTCGCACGATCTGTGGGACTATGATCCGTCGCCGCCCCCGGTGCTGGTGGACGTGCGCGATGCGACAGGTAAGATGGTCCCCGCCGTGGCGCAGGCATCCAAGGTTCCGTGGGTGTACGTTCTGGACCGGCGCACGGGCAAGCCGATCCGCCGGTCCGACGCATACGTGCCGTCGAAGAACATGTTCATTCCGCCGACCGCGGAAGGGGTGGTCATCACGCCCGGGACGCTGGGTGGGACCGACTGGTCGCCCACGGCTTACGATCCGCGCACCGGATGGCTGTACCTGGCCTCAAACATCATCCCGATGCTGTACAAGAAATCGCCCGAGCCACTCCGGCCACCCGCGCAGTGGTGGGGCGGGTCGGTTGCGGGCGCGCCGTCGGGGACATCGGGGATCATCAGCGCCGTCGATCTGAATACCGGGAAGGTGATGTGGCAGACGCCAACCGCGCAGCCGATGTTGGGCGGAGTCACCGTGACCGCTGGCGGCGTGGTGTTCGCGGGGCTCTCTGACGACAGGTTCATCGCGCTGGACGCGCGAACGGGGAAGCAGCTGTGGAGTGCGAAGGCACCCGCTGGTGTGAATGCACCGCCCATCTCTTACATGATAGATGGCGTTCAGTACGTCGCTGTGGCTGCGACGGGCGCGATGAATGTGGGGAGCCATAGAGGCGACGCCATGATGGTCTACTCACTGCCGCAGAACGTGCGTGGTGGCCGGTGAGGTGCTACGGTACAGTGACGGTTGCCGCGTTGATGCTAGCGGCGCCACTCTGGTCCGTGGCTCGTGCGCAGGGCCCGGGCGGCTCCGCTTCGCGGCAACCCGGACGGTACGCGGTGCAGACCAATGATGATCTGCAGCCAACGACGCTCCCGCCGATGCCGGTCGGCATGACGATCGCGACATTGGTTCAGGGCGATCAGATCTTTCATGGTAAGGGGGGATGTTTCGCGTGTCACGGCACCGAAGGCCAGGGACTTCCGGCCGCGGGTGATGCGCTGACGACGTCGTTGGCGTATGCACGCTATGAATGGAAGTCGATCGACTCGCTGGTTACCGCCGGTATGCCGGACGCGCAGACGCGCAGCCCGATCGCGATGCCTGCACGCGGCGCGCGTGGTGACCTGACGCGGGAAGAGATAGCGCGCGTCGCGGCGTACGTGTGGGCGATAAGCCAGGTGCGCGGCGAGCCGTGGCCGGGCGGGCATGCGTCGCACCAGGGCATGGTCCCGGCCGGATCCACCAGCGGAACCGCGCAGGCGAAGCCGTGGACGACGCTCGGGAGTGCGGCGACACATCCGGAGCGGAATCGTGGGAAGTCGTCGGGCCAGCGTCCTACCGCCACCGGGATTCATTGATGCATCACCGCCACCGCCATCACCATCACGTCCTGCTGGCCGCCGCGATTGTTGCGATTGTTGCGCCTCTGATCCAGGGCTGCGCGCGCTCGGAGGCGTCGCCGGCGCGCGCGAGTGCCGACGCTTCACTGCGTGCCGCGATGGCTGACAGCGGACAGTGGCCGAGTTATGGGCGCGACTACAGCAATCAACGATGGTCGCCACTGGCGCAGGTTGCGACCGGCAATGTCGGGCAATTGCAACTCGCGTGGCACTACACCACCGGAGTGCGCAACTCGTTCGAGACCAGTCCGATCGTTGTTGGCCGCACCATGTATGTCACTACGCCGATGAACCACGCCATCGCGCTCGACGCGGTAACCGGCGCCAAGAAGTGGGAGTACGTACACCCACTCGGCTCCACCACGGCTTGCTGCGGACCGGTGAACCGCGGGGTCGCATACTACGGCGGCCGGGTGTACATGGCGACGCTGGACGCGCAGCTCGTGGCACTGGACACGGCGGACGGACACCCCGCGTGGACCGTGCAGGTCGCCGACAACCGGCATGGCTACAGCATCACGCACGCACCCGTCATCGCAGATGGAAAGGTGATTGTGGGAGTGAGCGGCGGGGAGTACGGCATTCGCGGTCGGGTGACAGCGTACGACGCGGCGACCGGCGCGCTGGTGTGGCGCTGGTTCACCATACCGAGCCCTGACGAGGGGGGGTGGTGGGGCAAATGGAGCACGACGGATGCCTTTGGCACGCCGCTCAACCGCGACATTGCGCAGGAAAAGCGCGACAGCGCCAAGTATCCTGATGCGTGGAAGACGGGTGGCGGGGCGGTGTGGCAGTCTCCGGCGGTGGACACCGCGCGCGGGCTGTTGATCCTCACCGTGAACAACGCGAGCCCCGATATCGACGGCGTGGTGCGGCCGGGTGACAATCTGTACACCGACTGCATCGTCGCACTCGATCTGAAGACGGGGAAGCTGCGCTGGTATTTCCAGGAAGTGCCGCACGACACGTGGGACTACGACCCGATCAGCCCTCCGGTCCTGGTGGACGTCCGCGATTCGACGGGGCGTGTGGTGCCGGCGGTCGCGGAGGCTGGCAAGACCGGGTGGGTGTACGTGCTTGACCGCGTGACTGGCAAACCGATCCGCCGCTCAGCGCCGTTCGTGGAGCAGCAGAACATGTTCACACGCGCGACCCGGAGTGGAGTGCGAGTGCTGCCGGGGGGCAACGGCGGTACCGAGTGGTCGCCCACGGCGTACAGCAAACAGACCGGATACATGTACGTGCTCGGGCTCAATCAGCGACAGATATACAAGCTGCGCCCCGAGGTGTACGCGGCGCCGGCGAGCTATCTATCCGGCGTGTGGTACTCCGCAAAGCCCTCCACCGACTACGGTACACTCACCGCGGTGGATCTCAACAGTGGCCGGATCGCGTGGCAGGATACAGTGCCGCACCCGATGGTGGGCGGCGCCGCGGCAACCGCTGGCGGGCTGGTGTTCACGGGGACCAAGGACCAGCGCTTCCTGGCGATGGACGCGCGCACTGGTTCAATCTTGTGGACGTACGCAGCACCGGCCGGGGTCAACGCTCCGCCAATCAGTTACATGATCGACGGTGTGCAGTACGTCGCGGTGGCGGCTGGCGGAAATTTCCAGATCAATGCTCCGCGAGGTGACGAGGTGCTCGTCTTCGCGCTTTCTCAGCGTGGCGGGGCCGGAGTGGGGAACGCTGTGCGCGCGAGTCCCGGCTCCGCTTCCTCTACGGTGTTGTCGCGGCAATGAGGCCACGCATCGTCTCAGCCGCTGCGGTGGCGCTCGTGATCTGCAGTTGTGCGTCGCCGCCAACGCGGCCGGAGCGCGCACCAAAAGTGGATCGGGAGAACGAGGTACCGGAGCTGTTCATTCCTGTGGGGATAGAATCGCGACCAGACTCCGCACGTTTGACATTGCCGGGCCATTATTTCGATACCGATGAAGAGTCGCAGCCGGACACTCTTCCGGCGCTCGCATACGGAATGACACTGGAGATGATTCGTAATGGTGACCGGCTCTTTCACGGCAAGGGCGGCTGCGTGAACTGTCACGGGTCGGAAGCGCAGGGGCTTGCTGCGCGGGGGAAGACACTTACTGCGGGAGTACAGTTTGTGCCGGCCGGCGATTGGAACGCGCTCGACTCGCTGATCAGTGTCGGCCTGCCGGACGGAATGACGCGCTCACCAATCGCGATGCCGGCGCGCGGTCAGCATGGCGATCTGGGCGTCGAGGAAACGCGCGCCATAGCTGCGTACGTGTGGGCCATCAGCCAGACGAAGGGCGAACCCTGGAGTGGTGGGCACGCTCTGCATGCTCCACATGATTGGCGCGCGTCGTCGAGGACCAGCATCCCATGATCGCTTCAGTTACTTCCCTTTTGGGCGCGATCCGAGCGTTGAGCGTGCTGCCACAGGTGCGTGCGATCTACAACACCGGGCCATCCATGTTCGTGACGGCCAGCCCGGAGGCGCAACGGCTGGCAACGCTGGGATGGATCATGATAGCGGTCGGTACAATCGTCTTCGTTGTGGTGATGGCGTTGCTCCTGGTGCCGCTCTGGCGCCGGCGCGGCACAGTCACGGATGAGGGGCCGCCGGAGCCTGTGAACGAGCGCGCCTGGGTTCTCTATGGCGGTGCGGCGATCCCGGGGCTCATCCTGGCCGGGATCTTTGTGCTCACGCTCGGGACGATGCGCGCGTCGCTATCGGCCGGGCCGGCCCCGCTCACGATCGAGGTGATCGGTCATCAATGGTGGTGGGAGGTGCGCTATCCGGAGCAGGGGATACAGACAGCGGACGAGATTCACATGCCGGTGGGTCGGCAGGTGAAGATCGTTCTCAAATCCGCGGATGTGATCCACAGCTTCTGGGTGCCCAACCTGGCCGGGAAGACCGACGTGATTCCGGGGAACACCAACTCCATGTGGCTGCAGGCCGACAGGGAGGGCATCTGGCGCGGCCAGTGCGCCGAGTATTGTGGGATGCAGCACGCGCACATGGCGCTGAGTGTGGTGGCCGAGGCGCCGGGGCAATTTGCGCGCTGGGTCACCGATCAGCGGTCCGTTGCACAACAGCCGAGCGATTCGGCCACGCTCACGGGTGAGCGCGTATTCCTGGGCTCGCCGTGCGTGTTCTGTCACCAGGTGCGTGGAACGCAGGCTGGCGGACAGGTCGGGCCTGACCTCACACACTTCGGGTCACGACTGACGATTGCATCGGGGACGCTCCCCAACACGCGCGGAAATCTGGCCGGATGGATCGAGAATCCGGACCGGATCAAGCCCGGAACCAAGATGCCGGCAATTCCCCTGGATGGACCTCAGCTACAGGCGGTCGTCGCCTACATAGAGGGTCTAAAGTGATTGGAGACAGCGTGGCCGCCGCACCTGCACCTGCGCCTGCGATCGAGCGGATCGACATCCCCGAACTGGCGGAGCGACTGGACCGCACATGGAAGACGCCTAAAACGCTGTATGGCGCGCTCGCATCGGTTGACCACAAGACGATCGGGAAGCGCTACATGCTGACCGCGTTCATCTTCCTGATGCTCGCGGGGCTGCAGGCTGCCGTGATGCGTGCGCAGCTCGCGCGACCAGAGAACGCACTCATCTCGCCCGAGGCGTACGACCAGCTGTTCAGCATGCACGGCACGACGATGATCTTCTGGTACGCGTCGCCCATCCTGAGCGGCTTCAGTAATTATCTAGTCCCGTTGATGCTCGGCTCGCGCGACATGGCCTTCCCGCGACTGAATGCGTTCTCGTACTGGACCTTCCTGCTCTCCGGGTTGCTGATTTACTCGAGCCTGCTGGGGGGCGTGGCACCGCACGGCGGCTGGTTCGCATACGTGCCGTACACGAATGCGCAGTACTCGCCCGGTCTGAACATGGACTTCTACGCGCTCGCGCTGCTCTTTCTGACCATTTCCACGACCGCGGGCGCGATCAACTTCATCGTTTCGATCCTCAAGATGCGCTGCCCGGGAATGTCGGTGAGCCGTATGCCGCTGTTCATGTGGAGCACACTGACCACATCGGTGTCAATCGTCTTCGCGATGCCGGCACTGAGTGCCGCGCTCATCTTCCTGGAGCTGGACCGGCGCTACGGCACGCACTTCTACGACCCCATCCGCGGTGGCCATCCGCTGTTGTGGCAGCATCTGTTCTGGGTGTTCGGCCACCCGTGGGTTTACATCGTCATCCTTCCGGCGACCGGAATGGCGTCGATGATAATCCCAACGTTCTGTCGTCGCCCTATCGTGGGCCACACGTACGTCGCGCTGGCGACGGTGAGCACGGGCATCTTTGGGTTTGGAGTGTGGGCGCACCACATGTTCGCGACCGGGATGCCAGCGCTCTCCACCACGTTCTTCAGCGCCGCGAGTATGGGGGTATCGATCCCGAGCGGGATGCAGATCTTTGCGTGGCTCGCTACCATTTGGGCCGCTCGACGGCACGTTCTCGCGACGCCAATGCTCTTCATGCTCGGCTTCATCTGCCTGTTCGTGATCGGCGGCGTGAGCGGTGTGATGACCGCATCGGTTCCGTTCGATCTGCAGGCCACCGATTCGTACTTTGTCGTCGCGCATCTGCATTACGTGCTCGTCGGGATCAATCTGTTCCCGGTCATGGCGGCGTTCTACTACTGGCTCCCCAAGATGACCGGGCGCATGTTGAGCGAGCGACTCGGCAAGTGGAATTTCTGGACGCTCTTCATCGGTGTGAATCTCACGTTCTTCCCCATGCACATCGTCGGGCTGCGCGGAATGCCGCGGCGGGTGTACACGTATCCGGCCGGAATGGGTTGGGACGGTCTGAATGCCCTGGAGACGATCGGCGCGTACATCACCGCGATCGGTGTGCTGCTGTTCGTCATCAACGTCATCAAGAGCCTTCGCGGCGGTGCGCTCGCCGGCCCCAACCCGTGGGGCGCAAGCTCGCTCGAGTGGATGGTGAGCTCGCCACCGCCGGAGTACAACTTCGTGACAATCCCAACGGTAGTCAGTCGCGAGCCACTGTGGGACGCACACGACGAGAGCACGGGACCAGCTGGCGAGATCGACGACACTCCGCCAGACGCCGCACGCGCGCCGATGCGCGCTTTCGGAGCGCACGCCCAAGTGCACGCGCAAGTGCAGACGCCACAGGAAGTCAGAGACAAACGCTCCATCGCTGAGCTGCGTCCGTGGCGTGTGCTCGATGATGGGAAAGAGACGCTCGAGACGACGCTGCTCGACGCCGATCCGCAAGCGATACTGCGGCTCCCCGAGGATACCATCTGGCCGCTGATACT
>JBPCQO010000001.1:0-7621 GCA_050998035.1 Gemmatimonadaceae bacterium
TCGAGCCACGTTCCGGTGCGACGTATCTGCACTTCCTGCCTACGCGGAAGCCAGAACCGTCCCTCAATGAGACCGTTCTCCAAAATGACGCTGATGTCTTCCAGCTCCTTGTCCCTGAGCGCCGCACGCGTGAAGCCCAGTGCCATGCGCACCACCGCGCCGCTCTCACGATCGATGTAAACCGATCCCACAGCACGCGCAGCCGACGCGTCCCTGGGCCGGAACTGGAGCTCGAACACGTTGAGCGTACGCGGTCCAAGCACGATCTGCAGCGAATCCGCCAACGCGAAGTCGTACGCTGCCAATCCGGCGCTGGACAGCGGATGCGGTACGTCAGAGACCTCGTCGCCGTCACCGATCCGAATAATGCTAGGGAAGTTATTCTGAACTATCCCGAGGTGATCCTTGTGATAGTTGATGTCGGTCGGGAGGAGCAGCGTGTCGCGCCGGCCCTTAATGAGCTGTTTGCTGTGGTTGGGCGCGGCCCAGTAGATGTCGGACGCGACCTGGTCGGTGCGGACGATCTTTGGCGGCTCTGTGAACCCTTCCCCAAGCTGTGCCAGGAAGACGAGGTAGCCACGCCCCTGGGCCTTGTACGTTCGGAGGCCGCTATCGGCGAGCTGTTCGCCGCGAACCGTGGTCGCATGCTCCGCCAGTGCACGTGCCCGCGGAGAATTCCAGTCGTGGGCGCTCAAATTCGGAGCGTTCAAATCCTGGGCGGCGATGGCGACGGGAGCAAGGAGAATTGCCAGCCCCGTTGTCACGATGCGCTTCATCCTTAAAGTTAACGCATGGATTTTGCGCGATTCAAAGCACTGGCAGCGGACTGTGGCGTCATCCCGGTCTGGCGCGACCTGCTCCTCGATACCGACACCCCAGTCTCAGCTTTCGCCAAGCTGCGCCGCAACCCATGGGCCTTCCTGCTGGAATCGGCTCCCGCCGGCAGCGAGACGTGGTCGCGCTACACCTTCATGGGGACCGAGCCGCAGGCCGCCTGGCGCCTCAACGGCAACACTGTCGATGACTGGTCGCCATCGCTAGGCTGGCACGCCACGCGCGTAGTCGATCAGCCGCTCTCCGATCTGGAGCAGCTGGTGACCAGCCGCCGCGCCGCGGACGTGCCGGAGCTGGGTGCGTTCTGGGGCGGCGCTGTTGGGTATCTGGGCTATGACGTGGTACGCTCCATCGAGCAGCTCACAGACGGACCGCCGCGCGTGCTCGACATCCCAGACGCTCTGTTCATCGTCACACGCGGCGTGGTGGTGATCGACAACCTGCGCTCCCAAGGGCGGCTGGTGGTCTCGGTGGTGGTACCCGCTGGTGCAAGCGATGATGAGCTGCACTGGCTCTACGACGAGGCGCAGGCGGAGATCGACGTCATGACCCACAGGCTACGCGAGCACTCGACGCTGTCCGCTCTGGAGCTGAACGCGGCAGCCGAGCCCGCCACCGGAGAATCCACATACGAGCGGGACAAGTTCGTCGCCGACGTGGCGCGGATCAAGGAGTACATCCGCGCGGGTGACTGCTTTCAATCACTGCTCGCGCGGCGCATATCGCTAACGCACGACTTCCCATCCCAGGATCTGTATCGCGCGCTTCGCGTAATCAATCCGTCTCCCTACATGTACCACCTGGCGCTGGATGGGGTGGAGTTGGTCGGGAGCTCGCCGGAGCTGCTCGTGCGTGTCGCAAACGGGCGAGTGACGGTGCGCCCGATCGCGGGAACTCGGCCGCGAGGCGCTACTCCGGCGGAAGACGAGCGGATGAGCGCCGAACTTCTTGCCGATGAGAAGGAGCGCGCCGAGCACGTGATGCTGGTGGACCTGGGCCGCAACGATGTTGGCCGTCTCGCGGAATATGGAACGGTTGAGGTGACCAGCCTCATGCAGGTGGAGAAGTACTCCCACGTGCTGCACATCGTGAGTCAGGTGGAGGGTAAGCTGAAGGCCGGGCTCTCTATCGCGGCGGTGCTGAAGGGCGTTTTTCCGGCAGGGACGATGACCGGCGCACCAAAGGTTCGCGCGATGGAGATCATCGACGAACTGGAGCCTGAGCGCCGCGGCGCTTATGCGGGTGCTATAGGGTACATCGCATGGGGCGGCGAGCGGATCGATCTCGCCATAACGATTCGCACATGCGTCTTTGCGAACGGAACAGCGTCGGTGCAGGCGGGTGCCGGCATAGTTGCGGACTCGGTCCCGCTCACCGAGTGGGAGGAGACGGAGAACAAGGCACGCGCACTGCTCAAGGCCATTGGACAGGTGCGCTCCGCAACGCATGGCGCGGGGGCGTGATGCCGCTTATTTCAGGTGTGATCCCCATCACGGGCTACGAGCACATGGTCGTGGAGCGCGCGAACGTGCTGGTTATGAAGTCGTTCTCGGGCGCGGTGCGCGACATACTACAGACACGAACGCTGTACCAGTACGCAGCACAGTCCCCTGACGCACTGCGATTCCAAGGGCGAGCCCCGGTGTACGCAGTTCCGCTTGGGCTGAGCCAGCAACGCGTGGTCGTGCGGCACGCGATGCGCGGCGGGCTGATCGGACGGCTTGTTCGCGACCGGTTTCTTCCACCCACGCGAGTGGCCCGCGAACTGGCCGCGGCGTTCCGCTTGAGATTGAGTGGCGTGCCAACGCCCGAAGTGGTTGCCGTGATTACATACGCCGCGGGTCTCATGCTGAAGCGTGCAGACGTTGCCACCCGCTACGTGGAGGGAGGCGCAGATCTCGCCGCCGTGTTCGGCGACCAGCGCAATGACGTACAGCGCCGGCCAATTCTCGACGCCGTCGCGCTCCTGCTCACGCGGCTAGCACAAGCTGGCGCGCAGCATCCCGATCTCAACCTGAAGAACATACTGCTCACCTCGGCGGAACATGGGTACGTCGCTCATGTCCTGGATGTGGACCGCGTCCACTTTCATCTGCCGAACGATCCGCTCGTTGCGAGGGCAAATCTGGATCGGCTGGTGCGCTCGCTGCGAAAGTGGCGCAGCCGCACCGGTGCACGCACCGGACTCTTTTCTGACGAGGACATCTCCTATCTCTCGCTCGCCGTGGTGGCGGACCCAGCGTGAGCGACTCGGCCCCCGCGGCCGAGAAGTTGGGGAACATCGGCATCGTCATGATGTCTGCCGCTGGTGACGCTGTACACACGCTTCCGATTGTGAACGCGCTCAAGCGGCACAGTCCGTCGTCACGCATTACGTGGGTGCTTCAACCGGCACCGGCGACGCTAGTGCGCGGTCATCCGCATGTTGATTCGATCATCGAGTTCGACCGAAGTCGCGGACTGCGCGCGTACGCCGACGTGCGAGCCGCACTCGAGCAGACGCCTTTGGATTTGTTGATCGACCTACAGGTGTATTTCAAGGCGGGACTCGTCACGGCGCTCGCGAACGCCCCAATCAAGCTCGGCTTCGACCACGCGCGTGCGCGCGACGCGAACTGGCTGTTTACCAATCGCAAGATTCCGGCGCACCCGGTGCAGCACGTCCAGGATCAGTACTTCGAATTCCTCGACTATCTACACGTGCCGCACGACGTGCCGGTGTGGAACCTCGGTCCCTGGGCGAACGAGCGCGAGTGGCAGACGCAATGGTGCACGCAGTTTGATCGCCCTCTTGCCGCACTGGTCATCGCTACGAGCAAGCCGCAGAAGGATTGGCTGCCCGAGCGTTGGGCCGCTGTTTGTGACGCGCTGTACGCGGACTTCGGCGTGCAGCCGGTACTCGTCGGCGGCCGCTCACCACGCGAGCTGGAGGCGGAGCAAATCATCATGCAGCGCGCATCACACAGGCCGCACTCGGCTCTGGGCAGCGGCATGCGCAAACTCGTCAGTATACTCGACGCGTCGTCGCTGGTGATCGCACCGGATACTGGCCCGCTGCACATGGCGGTTGCACTCGATCGCCCGGCCATCTCACTGCTGGGCTACACCAATCCCAAACGCACCGGCCCGTATCGCCGGTTCCACGATCTCATGATCGACGCGTACGCCGATCCCGGAGAAGACTACGTGGCGTCGATGGAGAACCGCCCCGGCCGAATGGAGCGGATCGCCGTCGACGACGTGCTCAACAGGATTGAAGTCTGGAGCACCGCTTACCGCAGTTAGTTCCGGCTCCGCCCGCCTTCCCCGCCCTGTCTGCCACCAAAGCCGCCAAACCCGCGCGGAGTCTTGATGCTGTCCGGCACCTGGATCCACTGCGCCGGCGTCAGGATCGACTTCGCTCCGGCGAGCGCGGCAGTTAGCGCCTTACGCCCTTCAACAATGCGTGGACGAATGGTGGCCATGATTGCCTGTGGATCGCCGGCTCCCTTTTTCTGAACATCCGCGCGGATCGCAGTTGCCACGGCCTGCGCCTTCACTGCCAGCGTGTCGGACACGAGCGTCAGCTTCGCGACCTGATCATCGGTCAGCTTGAGCGTGTCGCGCATCTGTATGATCTGCGCGATCGGGTTCATCACCGCCGCGGCCGCCAGAGTGGAGCTGTCCGTCCGCGCCGCAAAGATCTGGCGGAAACGGTCGCGCGGATCCGGACCAAGCGTCAGACGCGCTTGCAGCGCTAGCACAAATGGTTGCCTATATGCATTACGCGACACGTTGTTGGACCCGAACCGTCCGTTCACATCATACACGAATGACTGAGTCTGCTGATTGAATCCGCGCACGTACAGCAACGTGGGGTCGGCACGGTTGAACTGACCCCAGCCGCGCAGGTTGCCGCCGTGCAACAGCTGGTCCAGCCCGGCCAGCACGTTCGACCCGATGAGCGAGAACGTCATCTTCCGATTCAGGTTGAAAGCTGACGGACGTAAATTTGCCTGCAGGTCGAGCGACGGCGTCCACGGGCCGCGGCAGCTGTTCCGCCCTGCGACCTCACCCATCTGTGCGGTGAGGCAATCGCGCACACGTGATGGCGCGGAGGCAAGCAGCCCCTGGATGCCCGCGGCAACCGCGGGGTCCGCCGCGGTCGCCGGATTGAAGATGAAAGCACGGTCATTGCGCGCACCGTCACCGTTTATGTCGCCGCCAACAATCGGTGTGAACGGCGCCCCGGAGGTAAGGCGAGCTATCGCCGTCAGGTCCAGCGACGACGTCACTGACCGGGTCAGGAATCCCTGGATCGAGTGTCGTATGTCGATGTCGCCAGGCGACCACTCGACGAGATTAGGATCGCCCGCTGTGGTTGGAGACGCGAATCCCTGCGCAGCCGAGCAGCACGTGAACGACGACTGATCGCGTGTCTTCTGCAGCGTGTACGAAAGGTTGATTGACGTACCGCTCGCGGTGCCGCCGTTCATCGATATCGTGAGCTGCCGGGTATCGCTCTTGAGTCCGGATGTGAACGCGAGCACCTGGCCGTACTGCGAGTATTGACGCGACGCGGCGGAGCTCACCTGCCCGGTTGTTGGCACGATAGCGGTGGACGGCGCGTACACCGGCCGATTGCCTTCGTTGGCGAGCAGGAACGCTGGCGTACTGGCGAGGTTGAGATCCTGCACACCGTACAGTGACACTCCGCGGGCGTAGCTAGCGTCGGCGGCAACGGTGAATAAGCCAAAGAGCCTGTGTTGTAGTCCCAGCGATCCGCGCCACGACCGAGGAGCTTTGAAGTCCGGGGCAATCAGCGTCACCGTCCTGCGATTGGCCGCGAAGCTTGGCGGCAGCGTAACACCCAGCACACAGGACGTCGGCGCCGAGTATGGGTCGACCGCGTAACTCTGCCAATCCGGCGTTGGTACAGCGGCACCGATGCACGACAGCTGCTGCTCCGTGCCGTCCAGCCCTGTTGCGCTCTGTGCCGCCGTATAAAGGCCGGTTGGCGTCTTTGCGCGGAACTCGCCGACGCCGCCGCGGATCACGAACGCTGGACGGAACTGCGAGAATGGATCATTGGGATCCGGGCGCGACAGGTTAGCGGAGAAGCCGATGCGCGGACTCACGTGCACCTCGGAGGGGAAGTTGTCCGTCCTGAACCCGAACAGCTGCTCCACCTCGGCATTGAGCGGCGGCGCGTTGCCCACGCGGCTTGCCTCACCACGCAACCCGTATACCACCTGAACACCGTCACTGGGCCGCCAGGTATCGCCCACGTACCGCGCGCCGCTGGTGGTGCTCCCCTGGCGCTGCTGTGAGCCCTGAGTGCGCGTGTAGCTGTCCGGCGTGTTGCTCTCGAACGCCGCAAGCGAGTTGTATGTGAACGTACCGAGCCGATTGTTGGTAACGTCCTGGTCAAACCTATTGAGATCTAGCAGTCCACCCAGCTTTATACGGTGTGCCCGGCTTCGGGTTAGATACGATACTTCGTTGGAAGCCTCGAACAACGTATTGCTGCCATTCTGCGGGAACGAAGAATTGCCCCCGAAGCCAAGCAGCGACACGCCCTGCGTACCGTCGGCGAGCGTGGACGTGATGCGCACCCTGCCACTTGGCGCGAGTAACAGCGGATCCGACCGATTGTTGTCCCTGCTGATATAGGCGCGAAACTCGTTAATGATTCCGCTCTCAAAGTTGGACGTCAGCGTCGCCGCCAGTCCGGCACCCGAGCTCCTCCTGATGCCGGTGTTGGTGGGAAGAGAGAACGGACTGCTCGACGTTGGGTTCTGTGACTGAGATCGGTAGTCACCGCGAAGCGTGAGTGTGTGTGCGTCCGTGAGGAAGTAGTCCATGCGCACCAATCCCGAAACATTGTCACCGATCCGCCTGTCCGGAACGAGCGCCGTTGACGGAATACCAAAGCCATTCAGCGCATTTTCAAACCGCACCACGGAGTCAGGTTGTAGCCCGAGCGCGCTGAAGCTGGACGGCGAGGTGCCTAGCAGCGACTGGAACGGATCGCTCCGGCGCCGGTACTGCCCCGACGCGAAGATGAACATCCTGTCCTTGATGATCGGGCCGCCCAGTCCGGCGCTTATCTGATCCTGCAGGAAAAGCGGAGAGATCGCTGCGCTGTCCGAACCCTCGAACTCCAGCATAGGGTCTCGCCGCGAGTAGGTGAACCCACCGGTGATCTGGTTGGTGCCGCCGCGCGTTGTCGATGCGATCTCGCCGCCGCTGAACTGACCGCGCGCCGGATCGAACGTGTTGGTGATGACACGCGTCCCTCGCAGCCCCTCCTGCGGGACTGAGAAGCTTCCGAACGAAAGACCATCCAGCGTGGTGTTGTTGAGCGACGAACGCTGACCAGCGACCGAGAACGATGAAGCGGTGGAATCAGTGCCGCCCACGGCGATCACCCCAGGCGCGAGCGCGGCGACGGCGGCGATGTCGCTCTGATCCACGGGTAGCCGTGCGAGCTGATCCTCGCCCAGGTTGCGACCGGACTCACCAGGAGTTGGCGCCTGGAATCGTTGGCGGGCAGCGGGACGCGCGGTCACCTGCACCGCGGACAGCTGCGCCGCGACCGGGGAGCCGAGATTCACGTCGCTGACGAGTCGGTCTTCATCACCCTGCCGTGCGAGGTTCCGGCGCACTGGCTGGAAGCCAATCGCGCGGAATTCCACACGGTACTGGCCGCCACCATCCGGAAAGAGAAGGGTGTATCTACCATCCGCGTCCGTTTGCTTGGTTCGCGTGATGCCGCTCTCCGCCGACTGCACGGCGACGGTCACAT
>JBPCQO010000023.1:0-8825 GCA_050998035.1 Gemmatimonadaceae bacterium
AGCTGGTGGCGGAGCTGGCGCCGCGCTCGGTGGGGTGGCTGGGGCTGCAGCACTCGCACGACTTCACGCGCATGCTGGACTACGATCTCACCTATCTGGAAGACGCCCGCAAATTCGAGTTTGCTGCAACGGGGTACCAGGATATCGCCGGTATGAATGTGAGTGTGGGGATGCTGGCGGAGATAGGTCTGACGGAAGTTGCGGACCGTATCCACTCGCTCGCGGGTCAGCTGCTGGGTGGGATAGCGCTCATGCG
The DNA here is from genome assembly GCA_050998035.1 of Gemmatimonadaceae bacterium. GTDB lineage: Bacteria > Gemmatimonadota > Gemmatimonadetes > Gemmatimonadales > Gemmatimonadaceae > Fen-1247. The sequence continues at coordinate 257 of JBPCQO010000023.1, forward strand.
CGACAAGACGTTGCTGACGCCGCGCGCTGCAGACAGGCGTGCAGGCATCGTATCGTTCCTGGTGGCCTCGTCCGGCGCGGTGTCCGCGCGACTCACCGACGCCGGGGTGATCCACTCGGTGCGGGGCGGGGGGGTTATTCGCCTGGCGCCGCACATCTACAACACGGCGGAAGAGATGGAGCGGGTACTGGCGGCACTGGAAGACTGAATGAAAGGCGAGCCACGGGAACGGTTTATGCGCGAGCGCCGGCTGTGAAGCGGCCAGGCGCCGCTGCAGAGTGGGCTCACTTTCAATGTTGAGGGTCAGGATGAATCAGTACATCAAAGCCGCCGCTGCTTTCGGCGTAGTCGTCACGTTGGGTGCATGCGCGACCAGTTCGGGCACTCCTGCAACGGCGTCGGCCGGCGTCAGCACGGTGCCGCTGGGAATGACGGATCAGTGGTCCGCGACCATCAACTCGGAAGCCGGGACGAGCATCACGGGGACCGCTGCGGCCGTGGGCGATATGAGTCAGACGCATGCTACCGTATCGTTGGGGGGTGCCACCGCTGGTGCGGTACACCCGTGGCACGTCCACGTGGGACAGTGCGGCGACAACGGCTCGATCGTCGGGCCGCCAGCCAACTATCCTCCGCTCACCGTTGGAGCTGACGGAACCGCGAGTGCATCGGCCACGATTCCCGCTGGCCTGACCTCGGCAACGAGATACTACGTCAACATCCACAAATCGCCGCGCGAGATGGGGACGATTGTGGCATGCGGTAATCTGACGCGGGCGGGCAGGTAGCCTCAGGAGCGCCCGAGTAGCATCGTAGTTGGGGAGGGAGGCCGAGCTTGCGAGTGTTTCATGAGTGCTCGACCACCCTCCTTGACGATTCAGGGCACGACAATGCCGAGACCACTCACCTCGATCTTGGCCGCGGTCGCGCTGGCGGCCGCCGTGTACGCGGGTGCGCGTCCAATTGGACCTGTGCCTCCGCTTGGGACCCTGCTCGATCCCGTGCACGGACTGTGGCGCGCGGGTAGCAACGACGGGCTGCCGCACCAGGCAAACATGAAACTCCGAGGGTTGAACGGAGCTGTCGAGGTGCGATATGACGTTCGTGGTGTGCCGCACATCTTCGCCACCACCGAAGCGGACGCGTACCGGGCGTTGGGGTACGTAGTCGCGCGCGACCGACTTTTTCAGCTCGATATCCAGACACGTGCCGCAGCCGGCCGGCTCACGGAGCTGGTAGGGCCGGCGGCGCTGTCGATGGATGAGGAGCCGCGCAGGCTCGGTATGGCGCGCGCGGCGGAAGAGAAGTTCCGGGTGCTGGATCCCAATTCGGCTTCACGCAAGCTGATCGACGCGTACGCGGACGGCGTGAACGCATATATCGATGCTCTCGCGCCCGCGGATTATCCAATAGAATACAAGCTGCTCAACGCACGCCCCGAGCGATGGCAGCCGATCAACTCGATTCATCTGTTGAACAGGATGGGATGGACGCTCGCTTCCGGCGATCCAGAGCGCGTGATTGCGCGTGCGTCCGGAGTAGTGGGAGCCCGTGCGGCACACGCGCTTTTTCCCGAACACACGCCGATCGAGGAGCCGCTGCAACCGGAGCCGGGTTGGCGTGGCCCGCGGCTGGCCTTCAATCCGCTGCCGCCACCAGGCTCACCCAATGGTGCTGATAGAGAGGTGGCGGCGCTGTACGAGAGAACGCGATCGCCAGATGGGCCACAGAACGCAATGGAATCGGGTGATGAAGCGAGGCGCGAGCGCGGCTTCGCGAGTAACAACTGGGCAGTGTCTCCCCGTCGTACCAGGAACGGCTACGCGCTGCTGGAGGGCGATCCGCATCTGGATCTGTCGCTACCAAGTATCTGGTACGAAGCGCACATAATAGTGCCCGGCAAGCTGGACGTGTATGGTGTGACGATCCCTGGCGCGCCGGGAATCATCATCGGCTTCAACCGCGACATCGCCTGGACGTTCACCAATACGGGCGCCGACGTGATGGACTTCTACCGCGAAACGGTAGACGATTCTCTGCACCCCACGCGCTACATGCTGGACGGCGCGTGGCGGCCGCTGACTCGTCGCGTGGAATCGTATCGCAATCCGCGCGGTGCGATCCTCCATGTGGACACGATACTGTTCACGCATCGCGGGCCGATGCTGCGGCAGGGCGGGGAGTGGCTATCAACGCGGTGGACGGTGCTGGAGCAATCGGAGGAGCTGCAGGCGTTCTACGACGTTGCGCACGCCAGGACGACGCGTGAGTTCCAGAACAGTATGGCACGCAGCTACTTCGTTCCGGCGCAAAACATGTTGGTGGCCGACCGTGCGGGCTCGATTGCGATCCGGTCTACTGGACACTTCCCGCTGCGTCCCGGAAATGGGATTAACGGCACCGGGCTGGTGGTGCGCGACGGCTCCACCAGTGCCAGCGATTGGCGTGGTTACTGGCCCATAGATAAGTATCCACAGTCGTTCGATCCGGCGCAGGGCTATCTCGCGTCCGCGAACCAGGAGCCTGCGGCACCGGAATCGGAGTTCGCGTATCTCGGTGCCGATCCGAATTATGAAGTGTGGCGTGCGCTTCAGATCAACAGGCTGCTGCGTGCCGATTCCTCCATCACGCCGGATGACATGCGCCGCTGGCAGACCGATCCGGGGAGTGTGCGCGCCGACATGTTCGTCCCGTACTTTTTGCGTGCCGCGGATGCACACGCAATCTCACATGCGCCTGCTAGCTCCACGACCAACGCAAGCGACACACTGGCGATGGCCGCGCATCTGTTGCGGCAATGGGATCGGCGTTACACGCGAGACAACGAGCGTGCGGTGTTGTTCGAGGCGGCAATGCATCAGCTAACGATGCGTACGTGGGACGAGCTCGTACTCGCCAACGGAAGGCGAGCTGGAACGCCAAGTTCGGCGGTATTGGCGGAGTTACTGACGCAACCGAACAGTGAGTGGTGGGACGATCACCGCACACATAATAGTGTAGAAACGAGAGATGATATTCTCGTAACCAGTCTCGTCGCCGCGTACAAGGATGTGTTGAAGCAGTACGGCAAGGCGAGCGACGGCGGCTGGCGTTGGAGCAAGATCCGACAGGTGAACATCTATCACCTGCTGCACCTCCCAGCATTCTCGGTGTTGGGCATTCCGGCTCGCGGTGGCACCGGCACTCTCAGCCCGTCCTTCGGTGATGGGGAGCAGGGGCCGAGCTGGCGGATGGTGGTGGAGCTCGGCCCCGAAGTGCACGGGTGGGGAACACTCCCGGGCGGCGAGAGCGGTGACCCGTCCAGCAGTCGCTACACCGACCATCTACCGCGGTGGATAGCGGGCGAGCTGGAGCCGCTCGTCTTCCCACGCTCCGCGGCGGATCTCCCCGCAGCTCGCACGAGCGCGACACTGACGTTGACTCCGGTGAAGTAGTGATGCTTGCAACACGGGCAACGCTGTGACGCTCGCGCGGATCGCCCTGCGGGTGGTGTTTCTAGCGCTCATCTCTGCGCTCGGCACGGCGTGGTACGGATGGTGGACAGTGCCGGTGATCGCATTCGTGTACGCGGTGACGGACCGTGCACAGCGGCACCGCGGTTGGTTGGCGGCGATCGCGGGTGTGGTGTCGTGGGGCGGAATACTGGCGATCGCAGCTTTGCGCAACGCTACCATGTGGAGTAACAGCGCGCGGATCGCGGGTCTCATGCAGACCAATCAGTGGGTGCTCGTAACGGTTACACTCGCATTCGTCGCACTGCTAGCCGGGCCAGCGGCGGTGTTGGGTGCCGCCGTGGCGACGCGTGTATGGCGGGGGCAGTCCGTCGCGAATCATCGCGTCCCATAGTTGTCCAGTGACGCGAGACCCATAACGCGCACGAGTGGCGCAGCACCGTTTCGTGTAATCGCTCGCCTGTGGTGGATAGCAACACGCCGGCTCTGGCGTCAGAACACCATTTTGCCTTTCGTGTTCGCCGGGTTCGCGTTGATGGTTGTGGCGGACCTGACTCGGACTCCAGCGGCCAACGGCGCGTGTATCTATCGGTGCTCACAGCTGCCGCGCTCATCCTGGCCCTCCTCGCGCCGTCGCTGCTTCGTGTGGGCAGTGTGCTGGATTCGCGGCGGTTTGAGATACTTCCTCTTCAGCCGTTCGTAGTTCTGCTAGCACGACCGGTGTTCGGCAATCCGTTTCGTCTTATACTCACGATCTTTGTTCTGTTGGTGTGCGGGGCTGGTATCGCTCACCTGCCGCTGCCAGCAGAGCAAACCGTGTTGGAAATCCTCAAGCTGCTCGGTTGGGTGTTGAGCGGACTCGTTGCAGTCGAAATAGTTGAAGAGGTCCTACGCCGCACTTCGTCGCTTCTGCTGTATGCGGTGGTGCTGCTATTGCTCGCCGCATCGCTCCTAGTACTCGCTGCACTCCGAACGGTAAGAGTCCTGCTCGGGACGGGTTCCTTTCCAGTAATGCACGGGCCGATGTCGTCGGTTCTCATTGGAAGCGACGCAGGAGCGAGGTGGGAAGTTGCCGCGGCGGTCGCGCCATTCTTGCTCTTCGTGGCCCTCGTCACGATCGGAAAAGTAGTAGCGGAGAAGTTCAGGGCTCTTCCACCGCGTACGAGCCAGACAAGGGTGTGGGTGCGACCGATTCCTGCCGTCGCGCGGCTGGTTGCACCGCGTGCGACGGCGTCATTTGGAAAGGAGCTTGGGCTTGTAATACGCGTGAGGGTGTACTGGATTGGCTACGTGTATTTCTTCGCTGTCAGCGCGGCCGCATTCTCCGCACGTAATCCGAGCCTCTTCGCCATAGCCTTTCTGTTCTGGATGGCAGCCGGCTATAACACTCTCGGTCCGGACGTTCCAATGGGTGGGCTACTTCGCTATGATCTCATGCCGCATGTTCTCAAGCGAACGCTTGCGATGCGGCACGCCGCGGTCCTTGCTGTTTCAGCCCTGACCGCCGCGGCTGCGTTCGGCTTCGTGGCGTTAATTGGAAGTGTTGGCGGAACTGAGCCTCGCTCGGTTGAAACATCGCCGCGTGCATATGTCACCTGGCTTGTGTACGGAGCATCGTTGTTTCTCCTATCCACCATTATGGGAGACTGGGTTTCAGCTCGCGAGCCTCGTGCGATTGCCTTGCGCTCTGTAGTTCAGGGTGGAGTGGGGGCAGGAACAGCTGCCAGCGGCATCATCGGGTTCGTCGCTTTTGCCGGCACGCTTGCCACTTCAGGCATACTCATTGTTAGCGCGGCAATGACTCTGGGAGCGCTCGGTGCGCGTACCGACACGCCTGGTAACTTCTTGCTGGCCATACTGGTTGTTTCACTCGTCCAGATCGGGCTATATGCGTACCGATACGTTCGATCCCGCTGAGCCGGTGCGGGATGAGGCAGTGCGGCTCAGCAACGTGTCCGTGCGTTTCGGCGCCCTCACTGCGCTCGACGGTGCATCGTTCGCCGTACCTCGCGGAGGCATTACGGGACTGATAGGGCGGAATGGTGCGGGTAAGTCCACGTGTATCGGTGCCATCGCCGGATTGATCCAACCAGACTCGGGCAACGTTGAGGTGTTTGGCTCGCCCGTGCACGAATCACTGATCGAGATTCTGCGTCGCACCGGATTTCTCCTATCAGATCCAGCGTTGTTCGCCTATCTCACTCCACGCGAGACGCTCCTGTTTCTAGCGGAGGCGTACAACGTCCCCAAGTTGGACGCTGCGCAGCGGACCGATGACCTCATCGCCTTCTTCGAGTTGGGCGAAGCCGCTGATCGGTTAGTGGATGGGTTCTCGACAGGGATGCAGAAGCGAGTTGGGATTGCGGCGGCGCTCATCCACTCACCTGAGCTCCTGGTTCTGGATGAGCCATTTGAAGCACTGGATCCGCTAACCGTTCGTAAGCTGAAGCGACTGCTGCTCGACTATGCCGCGGGTGGAGGATCGGTACTGCTGAGCTCGCATCTGCTTGATGCCGTGGACGAGATCTGTGACCGGGTCGTGATTCTCGATCAGGGGCGGGTTGTCATAGCTGGTCCGACTGACGGTGCAAAGGCTACAGTCTCGCGCGATCTTGGTAGCGCTACGCTGGAAGAACTCTACGCGGCGATGGTGCCGAGCGGCGGCGATATAGCCCTCGAATGGTTGACCGGGTGAACTCCGCAATCGCGCAAATCGGTTGATTGCGTGGCTGTTTGGAACCGGCCCTTGACGACGTAGCCGGGAAGTGGTACTGTGCCCTTAGTACTACTAACTTAGTATGTAGCGAGCCAATCATGCCGCGACTCACGCCACGCGAAGTGCAGATCATGAACGTTCTGTGGGACAGGGGCCCAAGCACCGTCGCTGAGGTCCGCGACACCCTCGGCGACGGATCAGCCTATACCACCTTCCTGACGCTACTACGCCTCTTGGAAGAGAAGGGCCACGTCGCGCGGGAGGTCGAAGGGAGGGCGCACCGGTACCGAGCGCTGGTGGGACGCAAGGACGCCGGTTTGAGCGCCATCGACCGGCTGCTCGGGCAGTTCTTCCGCGGCTCGCCGGAGCAGTTGCTGACGCGGATGGTCACCGAGCACGACATGGATGACGAGACGCTGCGCCGGTTGAGGGCGCTGCTGGACGAGCGACTGGAGGAGGACGACCGATGAGTCTCACCATCTGTGCATACGTGCTGCTGCTCACCGCCCTCGTCGCATCGGCTGCCGCGGCAATCGAATGGGGTGCGCAGGGCCGCATTCCCGTCAGGCATCTCTGGAGTGGCGCCATCCTTATGGCGTTCCTGGCACCGCCTGCCGCGCTGGCGTGGCACGCGGCATCGCGAGAGGCCGTCGCCGCACATCGCGTAGCTACGCCGAATCGGGTGACGAGTGTCACTGTCAGCGCCAGTCCAACACCGATGCGACATGCAACGACAGCTGTGAGCGGCAGTCCTCAAGTCGGCGTGCTGGTCGCGCATGGGTCGCGGTGGAGCGGGCTGGCCACCGGAATCAGTACCAGCCTGACCCCTGTTGTTGTGCCGTTATGGATCTGCGCGTCCGCAGCCTTAATTGCCTGGCTACTGATCGGCGCGCTGCACTGGCGGCGTGCTCGGCGTAACTGGCGCTCCGCCGTTGTTGACGGCGTACAGGTCGAGATATCACCAGCTACAGGACCCGCCGTGCTCGGCGTCATCTCCCATCGGATCGTGATGCCGGCATGGGCGATGTCGATGCCGTACGAGCAACGGAAGCTGATGCTCGCGCACGAGTGCGAGCACGTGAGCGCACGCGATCCGGAGCGGCTGGCGCTTGCGGTGGTTGCGCTGGTTCTGATGCCGTGGAACGCGGTGCTGTGGTGGTGTGCCGCACGACTGCGGCGCGCGATCGAGCTGGATTGCGATGCGCGAGTGCTGCGGCGGCATCCGGGTGCGAAGGAGTATGGAAATCTGCTACTCGATGTTGCATCGCGCGGTCAGGGATTCGGACCAATCGGGATTCCATCGATGGCGCTGCTGCGGTTGCCGTCAGAACTCGAGTTACGGCTGCGCGCGATGGCGCGCCGGAGGAGTGCCGCACGGCGCGCGATTGTCGCAGGTGCAGGGATGGCAATCATCGCCGTCGCCGCTGCGTTCACTGCCCCCGTGCCGGAACTACCGATGTTCCGGAGTAAGGTGTCAAAGCCGGACAGCGTCGCCGCGTCGCAGTCAGCCGTGGTGCTGCATCACGTCACTGTCAGAGTTGGCCGTTCGCAGGTAACCTTCGACTCCGCGACGTACTCGCCCAAGACGCATACGATCAACGCGGGTAGGTCGACGATTTTAAGTCTCGCTCTCGCTCCGGGTGACACAGGTACCACGAGCAATGGGAGCCGAGATACAACCGTTGCTCTGCGGCCTAAAGCTGATAGCCTGCATATCTTGGCGCGACGCGATGACGATAGCCTCAGGGCGGTGGCTCGTCAGCTTGAACAGAAAGCGAGAGAGCTCGCGGTCGCGAAAGCAAGTCTGGATTCAACTAACCTGGCTCTGGCAATCACGCGAGCGCACTTACGAGAAACGTCGGCGCAGCTCAATCCCGTCGAACGGACGAACGCCATTGCTGAGCAGGCGTACTTCATGAAACAGCAGACTGCCATGATTAGAGGTCAGGCCGTATACATAAAGCTGCAGGCCGCGGCAAATGAAGTAAGCCACATAGCGGTTCCGGCGGCTATCGCACGGTACTATCCTGACCTGTCGACATCTGCAAAATCCGGAACGTTACTGTGGTTTCTGGCCGATAGCTCGGGACACGTGATCCAGACAGCACGCGAGGAAGGACGCGACCTACCCGTGTCCATCTCCACTACGGATGTGGCCGCGCGATTTCCGGGAATAGATCCGCACCGCATCGGCTTCTCTGCTGGGCCCGTGATGGCCGGGGGTACCCGCATAACATTCGTGTGGGCAACAGCAGGAAAGCCGTGAACATGCTCAGTACTCCGATACACTGCCGTTCCGCCTCGTCTACGACGCGATTCCTGGGCGTGTTGTTCTGCTTCGCTCTCGCTTCGCGATCCGCCGCCGCCCAAAGCCAGGCTGACATCGTCCGGGGTCGCGTCA
>JBPCQO010000057.1:0-8600 GCA_050998035.1 Gemmatimonadaceae bacterium
AATTCGGGGAGTGGGGAGAGAAAAGGTGGGTGTGATGTCCATGTCTTTTTGGATTTTGGGGAGAGGGGGGGGGGGCGTGTTTTTACCCGCCCCCGTCCGATCGCCGAACCGCAACGACGGCCGTGCGTTCCGGATTCCCACGCGTTCCGGATTCCCGCGCGTTCCGGGTTCGCGGGACAATGATCGACGGCGGTTCGTTGTGGCCCCGGGGCAATCGCGCATTAATTCGCGCAAACCATTGTTCGATGTACGATGATCGCGGCGATTACGATGTGCCATCGCCGCGGTGGGGATCGGAGCGCGGCTAAACCCGCGCCCTACCACGCGTACCTACGCTACGCGTACCACGTACGAACAACCACGTACGAACGACCGCCCGGGGCCGGCGTTATTCCCATTCGATCGTCGCCGGCGGCTTGGAGCTCACGTCGTAGACGACTCTGTTGATACCCGCGACCTCGTTCATTATCCGACCCGATATACGCGCAAGCACGTCGTGCGGGAACGGGTACCAGTCGGCTGTCATCCCGTCAGTGCTGGTAACCGCACGAAGCGCCAGGACGTTATCGTACGTTCTCTCGTCGCCCATCACGCCGACCGTCCGAATCGGTAGCAGCACCGCGAACGCCTGCCATATGTCATCGTACAGACCGGCGGACCTGATCTCCTCCAGATAAATCAGGTCCGCCTGGCGCAACACGGTGAGCTTTTCGGCCGTAACGGCACCGATCACCCGGATCGCGAGACCAGGGCCGGGGAACGGATGCCGCCCCACCATTTCGGCCGGAAGACCCAGCTCGCGACCGACTTTACGAACCTCGTCCTTGAACAGCTCGCGCAACGGTTCGATGAGCGCGAATTTCATGTCGGCCTTCAGTCCTCCGACGTTGTGGTGCGTCTTGATCGTCACGGACGCACCGCCAGATGGCGACGCGGACTCGATGACGTCGGGATACAGCGTCCCCTGTACCAGAAACTCGACGTTGTCCCCGACCGACTGCGCGGCATCTTCGAACACATCGATGAACGTGTTCCCGATGATCTTTCGCTTTCGTTCCGGGTCTTCCACACCAGCGAGAGCGTCGAGGAACCGATCTGCCGCGTCCACGGTGATAAGGTCGATGCCCATGTGCGCGCGGAATGTCTGCTCAACGTGCGCCCGCTCGTTTGACCGGAGCAGGCCGGTGTCGACGAAGATGCACGTGAGCTGATCGCCGATTGCGCGGTGAACGAGCGCCGCCGCAACTGACGAATCCACCCCACCAGAAAGCCCGCAGATAGCGCGCGCGTCACCCACCCGCGCACAGATCGCTTCGACCTCGCGCTCCGCGAATGAGCCGGGCGTCCAGGATGCGGTGACACCACAGACGCGGAATAGAAAGTTGGCGATGATCTCCCCACCACGCGGCGTGTGCGCAACCTCCGGGTGGAACTGGACCCCATGGACGGGTCGCGTCTCATGCCTGAATGCGCTGACCGGGTTGCTCGCGCTCGTGGCCGTCACGACGAACCCTGCAGGAGCAGAGTCGATATGATCACCGTGGCTCATCCACGCCTGCGTGCATTCACCGACCGCGATGCCCTGAAAGAGCGGATCCTCGGCCGTGACACACAGCTGCGCGCGACCGTACTCACGCCGCCCCGCGCGCTCCACACGTGCGCCCGACAGGTATGCGATCAACTGCATGCCGTAGCAGATCCCAAGCGTCGGCGCAACATCGAGCATGGCCGGGTCGGCGCTTGGAACATCCTCTCCGTACACCGAGTTCGGGCCGCCGCTCAGGATAATGCCGGCCGGCTTCCATTCCCTCACCCACGCGAGCGTGCGCGTGGGTGGATGAATCTCACAGTAGACACCTGCGTCGCGCACGCGTCTGGCGATGAGCTGGGTGTATTGCGAACCGTAGTCGATTATGAGGATGCGCTCCAATTGCATCAGCGCTTCATAGCTTGAGTATTTCTACTTCGCGCGTAGCGAGGTCAACGATCGCCGCTGTGCAGGCTCCATGCAACCATCCGCACGCCTCGCCGGGATTGAGGAGTAAAGTATCGCCCCTGCTCTTCATCTCCACCTGATGCGAGCAGCCGTGAAACACAAACTGGTGCTGCTCTATCGACCGCTGAGTCACTTCACCGAGGTCGTGCACGATCATTATTTGCTTGCCTGCTACTTCGAAGCTGTGCGGCGACTCGTACAGCTCGGTGCCAACACCATGCGACGCCATCGCGCTCAACCCCTCGTGGTCCCCGTCGTTGCGACCGAACACGCCGAGCATGGGGATGTTGGCCTTATTGACCGGAACGAGTGAGAAAGGCGAGCAGTGATCGCCCGCGTGCATGATGAGGCTCGCACCGCCCGCTATCATGCGTTCCACCAGCTCCGCGACCGCGGGAACGCGATCGTGCGTATCTGCAATGATACCGACGCGCATCAGATCCTTGTCCAGTTGGGGGTCAGACTTTCGCGCGTGGTGAGATCGGCATATGTCTCCCGCTCCGTAATGACTGCAAAGCTGGAGCCGTCCACCAGCACCTCGGCCGGACGTCGCCGGGAGTTGTAGTTGGACGCCATGGAGAATCCGTACGCCCCCACGGTGCGCACTGCCAGCAACTCTCCCGGCTGAACGTCGGCGATGCTCCTGTCACGCGCGAAGAAATCGCCGCTCTCGCACACCGGCCCCACAATGTTCGCTTGCATCGTCGCGGGCGCATCGCTTCCCACCACGTCGATGCCGTGGTGCGACTCGTACAGTGACGGGCGTATGAGATCGTTCATCGCGGCATCAGTAATTACGATTTCCTTTCCACCGCTCTGCTTGCGGTAAAGAACGCGCGTGAGCAACGTCCCCGATTCCGCCACGAGGAAGCGCCCCGGCTCGATTATGATCGACGTTCCTGGCTCCTCGCCAATCACTGCCAGTGCGTCGGCGTATGCGTCGAGATCCGGCCGCTCTTCCGTGTCGTACGTGACTGCAAGTCCACCGCCGACGTCCAGAGTTGTGATGGCCGCGCCGATCTCCGCCTCGATCTCACGTTTGAGCGTGATCAGAACAGTCGCAGCCATCGCGTACGGCTCTGACGTGGATATTTGCGAGCCGACGTGAGCGGCGAGCCCCGCCAACAATACGTTAGGCATGCTTTGCGCAACACGCGCGACGTGCATTATGCGGTCGTGCGGAATACCGAACTTCATCCCGTGCTCGCCGGTACGCGTGTAAGGGTGCGGCGTCTGCACCGCTACGTCCGGATTGACTCGTAGCGAGATTCGTGCGGTTCTCCCCAATCGCGCCGCCACTTCCTGGAGCAGGAATAGCTCGCCTTCTGACTCCACGTTGACGCTGCTCACATCGGCCAGCAGCGCAAGCTCCAGCTCCGCGGGGGTCTTGCCGACTCCGCTGAACACTATGTCGGATCCCTTAAAGCCGGCCTGCAGAGCGCGGTGAAGCTCGCCGCCGGAAACAATATCTACGCCCGCGCCCAGCCTGCGCAACAGCGCAAGGATCGAAAGGCTGGAGTTCGCCTTGACGCTGTAGTGTATGTGCACGGGAAGCTGCGACAGCGCTGAGGACAGCTCATGATACCGCTGCCGAATGAGACCAGCACTGTACACGTAACAAGGCGTCCCTACTCTCTCGGCGATCTGAGCGAGCGGCACATCTTCGCACGCCAGTGCTCCATCGCGGCGTGTGTACCCACTCACCGTCAGTAAGCCTTCGCCCACAACGCCTCCGCAACCGCAGGTTTGCCACACAGTAGGCATCGCGTGGGAGCTGTGGCCGAGCGAAACTCTTCATGCGGCAACACGCGAATGGTGGCCTTGGTCTGTTCCTTGATGCGTGCCTCACAGTCCGCGGAGCCACACCATCCCGCGTACACGAATGCCCCCTCTCCAGCCATGATCTCGCGGAAGCGCTCGTACGTGATATCTCCACGGACGCTATTTGCTTCACGCCGTTCCCGAGCGACGACGAGCATGTCTTCCTGCATCGTGGAGAGCAGGTCGTTAATGGCCTCGCCAATAGTGTCGAGTGGATACGACTGCTTCTTCTTAGTATCGCGCCGCACCAGCACGGCCTGGTTCGAATCGAGATCACGCGGTCCGATCTCCATGCGAACAGGAACGCCGCGAAGCTCCCACTCATAGTACTTTGCACCGGGCTTCATTCCGTTACGTGCGTCCACGTGAACGCGGAGGCGCGCGGGTGAGCGTCGCTCCCATGCGGTGAGCGACGTCTTGATGCGCTCTGCGGCTTCGAGCACACGGGCGCGCTCCTCGTCAGTGCGGTATATCGGCACGATGACGACCGCCGTTGGCGCCAGGAGCGGAGGCACCACCAGTCCGTTGTCGTCGCTGTGCGTCATCACGAGACCCCCAATGAGACGCGTCGATACTCCCCAGCTTGTGTTCCACGCATACTCCATCTCTCCGGCCTCGGACTGGAACTTGAGGTCGAAAGCGCGGGCGAAGTTCTGCCCCAGGTTGTGCGACGTGCCAGCCTGCAGAGCCTTGTTATCCTGCATCATCGCCTCGCACGAGTACGTGCGTAGCGCGCCGGCGAACCTTTCCGACTCGGTCTTGCGCCCGGTTATCACTGGCATCGCGATCCACCCTTCCATGAAATCGCGATAGATGCCGAGCATGCGCCGCGTCTCTTCTTCCGCTTCCTGCTCGGAGACGTGAGCCGTGTGCCCCTCCTGCCACAGAAACTCAAGCGTGCGGAGAAATAGCCGCGTCCGCATCTCCCAGCGCACTACATTGGCCCACTGATTGATCAGCAGTGGCAGATCGCGGTAGCTCTGCACCCATTTGGCGAACATCGAGTAGATGATCGTCTCCGACGTCGGACGGATGACGAGCGGCTCCTCGAGCTGCTTCCCGCCACCAAACGTGACGACCGCAGTTTCCGGCGCGAACCCCTCGACGTGCTCGGCCTCCTTCTGCAGAAAACTCTGCGGTATCAGGAGCGGGAAATATGCGTTCTGGTGTCCCGTCGCCTTGAACATGTCATCCAGCTGCCGCTGCATGCGCTCCCAAATGCCGTAACCGTTCGGCCGAATCACCATGCAGCCGCGCACCGGCGAATAATCCGCCAACTCCGCTCGCAGTACCACTTCGTTGTACCAGGCGCTGAAATCTGCAGCGCGCGTCGGGAGCTTCTTATCGTCAGCCATCTGCGCGTGGTGTTGAGCGTGTTAAAGATTGTGCTTCTGCTCCGGAGGAATCGGAAGCAACGTTGGTGATGTGAATCAGAGTTCGAGCACCGGCCGCTTTGGCGGCCTTGCGTTGCTTTGACAGCGATTGCGGCCGTAGCGAGTACTCCACTGAGTGGCCGAGCGCCCGAAGCTTGCACGCTTCAGTCATGACTACCGGCACCGGAACGTCTTCGTCCGCCGTGAGCCAGTAGTCCAACGACGGCTCTTGCGGCGGGAGCAGACCCCGCGCGCGCAACAGCTCGGTGAGTACTACGTCGCCCATCCCGAACCCGAGTGCGGGCAGCGGTGTGCCTCCCAGTGCGCCGAGCAGGTTGTCGTAGCGGCCGCCACCACAGATTGCACGGAATTCGCCGACACGGTCGAACAACTCGAATACCATACCCGTGTAGTACGCCAGTCCGCGCACGATGGACATGTCAAATTGCAGCCATGCCCGACCGCCGGGGACCAGTGCGTCAACGTAGTCGAAAACGCGCTCGATGTCAGCGACCAGCGCCGATCCAGCCTCGTCCGTGAGAACGCTCCGAACAGTCTCGATCGTTGCGTCGGGAATCACCAGTACGGCGCCGACCTGTTCCTCGTCCAGTCCGGCAGCGCGAAGCTTTTCCGCGGCGACATCACGCGGCTGACGCGCGAGCTTATCTACAACCGCAAAGACCGCGGGCAGTGCCCCATCGGCAATTTGGAGCGCGGCGAGATACGCCTGCATGACGCGCCGATCCGACACGCGCACAACGACGTCACCCGATCCAAGTCGCAGCTCTCGGCAGATGTCAATTGCACAGGCGAGCAGCTCCGCATCGCCAGCGACGCCGCTCTCTCCCACGATATCGACATTGAGCTGATAGTGCTCACGCAGGCGCCCCTTCTGCTGGCGCTCGTAGCGGAAGAGCTGCGGAGTGGAGAACCACCGCGTCGGCTTGCGTAGCGAGTTGGCGCGCGCGCTGACCATCCGGGCGAAAGTCGGCGTCATCTCCGGGCGCATGGCAACCTCGCGTCCACCCTTATCCGTGAAGTTGTACAGTTGGCCAACGATCTCGTCGCCACTCTTGGCGGTGTACAGCTCAAGCGGTTCCAGCGGGGGCCCATCGTACTCCACGAATCCGTATCGCTGGGTGACCTCGCGCCATGCCCGCGCTACATACGCGCGCTCGGCCAACTGCTCAGGGTAGAAATCTCTGAACCCCGGGAGAGTGGTGTGCGCCATCGTCCAAACCTATCGGCTCGATGCCCACCATGCCACCGCGCCCGGTGAGTGATCTGCGCAGCAGTTGATAACTCAGCCCGCTCCCGCGGCGAGCGGGTCGATCTCAAGCACTCGCATGGCGTCCCCAACGGTGTGAAACGAACCAGCCACCACCTTTGTCCCTGGGCGCGAATCGGCACGTGCGAGGGCCGCGCGGAAATCCTGTTCCAGAACGACAGGAATCTTGCACGCGTTGGCGTACGAGGCGGCTGCGAGCGGGCTCCACGCGCGCTCCGCCGGTGCGCTGGGTGGCTGGGTGATGATGAAGAGGTCCGCGACCTCCGCGAGCGCGGCGATAATGCCGTGCCAATCCTTGTCCTTCAGCACGCCGAGCAGGATCGTGACTGGACGCTGAGAGCGCACGGCAGTGATGGTGTCGGCCAGCACCCGAGCACCGGCAGCGTTGTGTGCAACATCAAAGATCCAGTCCCCTACGCGCTGAAAGCGGCCGGGCAGCTTAACCGTCGAGAGCGCACGCTTGACGTCATCCGGCCGGAGCGCAAACGCGGGGCCAGCGGCGTGCACCGTAGCGAGCGCGGTAAGGGCGTTGCGCACCTGATGCTCACCGATCAACGGCGTGGACAGTCGCAGCTCACCGTAGGGAGTCTGCGCCACAAACGATGTTTTACCACCGGTGAAACCCACCGACCACGCACGCCAGTCCGTCTTCACCACCGAGATCGGCGTGGCGCCGCGCTCTGCAGCGCGGTCCACCAGCTGCCGGGCCAGATCGGCTCGTGGCTCGCCGATCACCGCCGGACGCCCGAACTTGAAGATGCCGCCCTTCTCGTTGGCAATATCAACGAGCGTAGAGCCGAGGTACTCCGTGTGGTCCAGACTGACATTGGTGACCGTAGCGACCACGGGGTCCAGTACGTTCGTGCTGTCCATCAGCCCACCAAGTCCCGTTTCTATCACGGCCACGTCAACGCCCGCCTCCGCGAAGTACGTGAATGCGAGCGCAGTGGTGATCTCGAAAAAAGTGGCGCCGTTTGCCTGCGCCGCGGGCTCGATGGTATCGAGCAACGCCGTGACGCGCGCTTCGGGAATTGCGGTTCCGTTAACGACAATGCGTTCGCGGAAGTCCACCAGGTGCGGAGAGCTATAGCGGCCGACGGTACGGCGTCCCGTGCGCAGTAACGCCTCAATCGTGGCACAGGTGCTCCCCTTCCCGTTCGTGCCCGCGACGTGGAAGGACTTGAACTTGGTCTCCGGATTTCCGAGCGCGGCGAGGAGCGCCTCGGTGCGTTGTAACCCGGGCTCAATACGACCACCGGTCCTCTCGTATAGCCGCTCCAGAGTCCTGGAGTACGCCGTTACGTCGACTGCCATCCAGTGGATGCAGGCTTCCCGCTCATGTGCCGCAGGAGCCGGCCGACCGTCGGTTTGAGCTCGTTGCGCGGCACGACAATATCCACGATCCCGTGCTCAAGCAGAAACTCAGCAGTCTGAAATCCCTCTGGCAGGTCCTGCCCGATGGTTTGTTTGATGACCCGCGGACCCGCGAAGCCGATCACTGAGCCGGGCTCGGCAATGATCGCGTCGCCGAGCATCGCGAAACTCGCACTCACGCCACCCGTGGTCGGGTTGGTGAGGATAGACACGTACGGCACGCGCCGCTCCGCCAACTGCGACAACATGGCCGCGGCCTTTGCCATCTGCATCAGCGACAGCACCCCTTCCTGCATCCGCGCTCCACCGGACGCGCAGATGAGCACGAGCGGATGCTTCTTTTCGAGCGAGCGTTGCCCCAGGCGTGCGATCTTCTCGCCCACCACTGAGCCCATCGACCCACCCATGAACGCAAAATCCATCACGCCCAAGCTGATCGGCGAGCCGCCGAGCTGGCCGGTGAAGGTCAGGATCGCGTCACCGTCGCCCGCATTGGCGTTCGCCTTTTTCAGGCGTTGCTGATACTCAGGAAAGCCCAGAGGATCGGCCGAGCGGATATCGACCTCCGTCTCCTCAGCCGTGCCATCGTCCAGCAGGATGTTGGCGTACTCTATCGCACGAATCCGCCGGTGATGCCCACAGCCGGGACACACGTTGAGATTCCGCACAAACTTCTCGGTGATGTCCGTGTAGCCACAGACCTCGCACTTCTCCCACGCATCGACCGGGATCTCCAGCCGCTCACGAC
>JBPCQO010000066.1:0-2529 GCA_050998035.1 Gemmatimonadaceae bacterium
ACTCAGAAGCGAAGCAATACCCAGTCGCTTATGACATAGTGCGCTCTCGAGTTAGACCACAGCGAGAGGCTAACGCACGGGCAGCATACGCTACGTACTGGTGGCGCTATGGCGAACCGCGGCGCGAGCTTCGTCGCGCCATGGCTGGGCTTTCGAGATACATCGTCACAGTCGAGACTTCAAAGCATCGCTTCTTCACATTCTTGGACGCGCCGGTCGCGCCGGATAACAAGCTCGTGTGCGTTGCCGATTCTGCTGCCGCAGTACTCGGCGTCTTGTCGTCAATGATTCACGTTACTTGGGCTGATGCAGCCGGTGGCAAGTTAGGAGTCGGCAATGATTCGGTCTACGTAAAAACTCTCTCCTTCGACCCATTCCCCTTCCCAGACCCAACTCCCGACCTCCGCGACCGCATCTCCGCCTTCGCCGAGCGCCTCGACTCTCACCGCAAGGCCGCCATCGCGCGCGGCGAGCGCGTGACAATGACCGGCATGTACAACGTCGTCGAGAAGCTGCGTTCTAGTGAGCCGCTCACCAGTAAGGAACGCGCGATTCACGAGATCGCCGCGTGTGGTGTGCTGCGCGATATGCACGACGACCTGGATCAGCTCGTTGCGGAGGCGTACGGCTGGCCGTGGCCGATGGAGAAGGACGAGATTCTCGAGCGACTCGTCGCGCTGCACGACGAACGCGTCGAGGAGGAGAAGCGCGGCCTCATCCGGTGGCTACGTCCCGACTATCAGATCCCGCGCTTCGCCAAAGCGGCGCCCGTACTGACACTGGAGATCACCGACGCCGTACCGCTACCCCTTGAGACAGCGATCGAGCTGCGCGCGTGGCCCATGACCGCTGTCGAGCAGCTCTCGGCACTCGGCGCACTCGTCGCGCAACGTCCGCTCACACCGGACGAGATCGCGGCCAACTTCAGTGGCGCGCGCCGGGACCTTATCGCGCGGCATCTGGAGACGCTGGCGCTGATGGGTGAGGTGGTGCTGGATCGCGATGGACGGTACGGAGCGGCGCGCAAGGTCGCGTAGCGTCGCTGAGAGACAGGGAACTCCGCTGATATCACGCCCGCGCCGCTACTCTGTCGACGGATGAGCGTCAATACGCACGTATTGACGTACTGACGACGGAGCGGCAGATTCAAAGCCATGGCACACAGGTCCGAACAACTCCAGATTCGGGTCACCCCGCGTGAAAAAGCCGTTCTCAAACGACTTGCGCGCGCTTCGGGGCAGGACGTCTCCGCGTTTGTACTCGCGCGCGCGCTTCCGTCCGAGACCGGCCGCTTCGCCAGCATCATGGATGCATTGCGCGACGACAGCAATCGCCGGTTTGCACTGGCCGAGCTGAACGATGTACTGTCATCGCTCACACCCATGGAGTTTGAGGACGCAGTGGGGGCAATCGAAGTGGAGGGTCTGAGTCCGTTGGTACAGAATTACGTCGCCGCAATGGTCGAGCAGGCCGCGCGAGCGAAGTGCATCTCCACACCGGAGTGGACCCACGACATCGCTCCGCTCGAGGTGCCGTACTTCGCCACGTCGTTGAAGAGCCTGCGGCTGTATCTGTTGCGTGCCACGCCAATCGCGTTCAAGCGGCGCAACATCTTCGCGGACGCCGGCATCGGCTCGCGAGTTTAGGCGGTCGCGGCATGGCTCAACCAATCAAATTCACCAGGGCGGATATCCACCGGCTGTTCGAACTATTGAACACAGATCTCGCGGCGCACGACACGGAGGGGGAGGTGTACGTTGTGGGCGGCGCTGTCATGTGCCTCGCCCTCGATGCCCGCGAGGCGACGCGTGACGTGGATGCGTTTTTCAAGCCAGCGAGGCTCATTCGCGAAGCCGCGGCCCGTGTGGCGTCTCGCGCGGATGTGTCCGACAGGTGGCTCAATGACGCGGTGAAGGGATTCCTCGGCACGCGCGGGGACTTCGACAATTATCTGGAGCTCAGCCACCTGCGCATCTTCGTCGCCCAGCCTGCGTACCTGCTGGCGATGAAATGCGCGGCGATGAGAATTGGCGAAGATTTTCACGACGTGGACGACGTGCGCTATCTGCTCCGATTCCTGAACGTCACGACGGCCGTCGAAGCCATGCGTCTGGTGACGAACTACTTCGACGAGTCGCGGATCCCACCGAAGACTCGGTTTGCGCTTGAGGAGCTGCTTCCGGGGTAGTGGTTGCTTCAGAGCGGCAGCGGCACGGAGCAGTTGGCGGACAGTAAGCGTTGAAGGGCGGTCTAGCATTCGAAACCAAGAGCACTTGCCACGTCGCGCTGCTTGGTGTCCAGGGTCAGGAACGTGATCGCGGAGGGATCGTCCGCAACATAGAGCGCGGTGGCGACGTGCCAGCAATCAGCACCGCGTAGGTAGCTCGAGGCCAGTACGCGCACGATCTCCGCGTGCAGCGGCCGGTCCGGAACGATCCACGACAGCGATCGGAGCGACTCGGGGTCAGATGGGAGGCCCTCTCGCACGAATGCTGCGCGCAGCTCCGCCTCGAGCAGATTGGACGAGAC
>JBPCQO010000085.1:0-5594 GCA_050998035.1 Gemmatimonadaceae bacterium
CGCTTGTGGATGTCCTTCACCGTGATCAGACCGCGCAGATTTCCCTGCTCGCCGATCACGGGGAGCTTCTCGATCCAGTGCTCGCCCAGAATGCGCTCGGCTTCGTCCCGCGTTGTTCCCACTGGCGCGGTAACGAGATTCTTCTGCGTCATCGCGTCCTGGAGAGGCCGGTCCAGATTGTTCTCGAACTGCAGGTCGCGGTTCGTAATTATTCCCACCAGCAATCCCGCTGCGTTCACCACCGGCACACCGGAGATCCTGAACCTGTTCATCAGCGCCACCGCTTCCCGCAACGACGCAGCGGGTGACAGCGTGATGGGATTCATGATCATCCCACTCTCGGATCGCTTTACCCGATCGACCTCGGCCGCCTGCCGGTCGATGGACATGTTCTTGTGGATTACGCCAATTCCACTGGCGCGCGCCATGACGATCGCCATCTCCGACTCGGTGACCGTGTCCATCGCCGCGGCGACGAATGGGACCTCGAGTGTGATGCCACGCGTGAAGCGCGAGCGCGTGTTGACGTCGCGCGGATGAACGGTCGAATGCGCCGGGAGCAGCAGCACGTCATCGAAGGTGAGCGCTGGGTCCGGCCGGATGCGCGCGTGGCCACTGGGCCGCTGGTCGGATTGCGCCCTGGACTGCTGTTCGGACTGCTGCATAGACAAAGGCCCGCTACCGGAGTTAACCGGTGTCGCGGGCCTGAGAGTCGGAGGTGATGATGTCGCCATAGACTAATGTATCACACTCGCCCGATCGTCCGCAAACGACGCCTCACGCTGCGCGGCATGAAAAAGGCCGCGGCCGCCAATACCCTCTGCAGATTGAGATCGTCCAGCTCGGCCGGATCGCCCATCCAGTGGTCCAGCATCACCGCAGGCCCGGCATTCTCCATCAACCGTTTCAATGCCATCACGACCACGAACACATCATCGATTTCTCCGAGGAACGGGATGAAGTCGGGGATGAGATCCACCGGCATGACCACGTAACCAATCGCACCGGCGACCAGCAGCTTATCCACCGTCGCTACACGCGGATCGGTGAGCAGACCGTACATGAGCCGAATGAAATTGGGGAGTTCACGGAGCGCCCCCAAGACTGTGCGCTTCTGACCTGTGGCTGGCCTGGAAGCGGCCGCAGCACGGCGGGAGCTCGGACCGGACGTCGAGCGGGATCGGGAAGTTGTTGGCATGTTGCTGGCAGATGCGAGAGCTGTGCCGGGACGGAGAAGGACTGCGCGCCCGCTCAATTCGCCCGCGATACTCCGCTCTCGCCGGTGCCGCTCGCCAGCAATCGCTGCGACCGGATCGACAGTCTCCTCTTATCCGGTTTGGAAGACCAATCAACCCCTCGCATGACGCATGGTGGGGACCATGTCTTCCTGCGTACGCAGCACGATTCCGTCAGGCATATCAAGCGCCGACATCGCCAGAACAAAACTCGGCCAGAGAGATAGCGGTTTCCGGGAAACTGCTCAGTAATTGCCGGTCCGAGGTAACGAACGGTAGGTCGAGCAATGTCGCAAGCGCGACGAATTCACAGTCGTATGCAGAGCGCCCGCTCTCCGCGACCAGCTGCAGCACCGGAGCGCTCTCCACCGTGAACTCCCGACCCGTGAGCAACTCCTCGGCGGCCCCCTGTACATCGAGCGCTTCCTCAAGCGTGAGATACCGCTGACGCAGATACAACGCCAGCACGTTGCGGAACTCACTCCGCCACAGCAGCGGTGCCGCCCATGCAGCATCGCGCTTTAACGCCTCACGAGCGGTAGTGGTGTGCTCGCCCGGGAGCAGTAGATATGCAACGACATTGGCATCTACGACAATCACGGGCGACCGGACGCCTTGGCGGCTCGCAGCCCAGCATCAGTCAGCCGGGGGACATGAAGCTGCTGAATACGGTGTCGCACCGAGTCCGCTCGGGCGAGGGCCGCTTGCGGATCGACCACCGCCACTGCCACTGCCTGATCCAAGCAGACGAGAATCTCGCTATTGAGGCTCCGTCGGTGCTCGGCCGCACGCTGCTTCAGCCGGTGATAAAGCGGGTCAGGCATACCCTTGATCGTGAGTGTTGGCATAGGCCCCCCGCGGTTGCATTATGGTACCATAATGGTACCGACAAGGAACCTATCTCAATCCGTTGTTCAGTGTCAAGCGGCAGACCCGTAGGGCCGATTCGCGGCCGTGAGCCACGCGCCCGCTAGTGAGGTCCAGCGTCGCATCCCAGTCCCGTAGAAGCATGACCACAAGATTGCTGTCCATGGGAGCGGCAACTTCAGAGTTGGACCACCAACTACTGAACGTGATTGCAGGCCGCGCCTTAGTAGATGTACACCGCCGTGCCCACCGGAACCATCGGGTACAACGTCTCCACGTCCGAGTTGAGCATCCTAACGCAGCCGTGGCTCACCGAGTGGCCGATCGACTCCGGCTGGTCTGTCCCGTGGATGCCGTAGCCGTCGCCCAGGTCGAGGCGGCGGGTGCCGAGTACGCCCTCGTAGCGCCGCTGAGTAGTGCCGAAGGGCGGGACGATGATATTGCCGCCGGCGATCAGCTCGTGGCCTTCCTTGGCTGGTGGAGCGGGGTTGCCATCGGGGGCAATCACATCGGCACCTTCCACGTGGTAGCCGGCATAGGTCTGGCCCCGCTCCAGGTGGACCAGCCCCACGCCGCGCTTGTTAGCCTGCTCAACGTAGTGCCAATCCGGTGGTATCCAGGCCGGCGCGGAGTCCTTGGATTGAACGGCTAGCCGCCCGCGGGGGGTCTCGAAACGCCAGCGCTTATCGCCTGGCGCTCCCGCCAATTCCTTTCCGCTCGCCGTGGCCACTGGCGCGGTGAAGAGGACGCTATCCCCCTGCTTGTACCAGAGGCGGTGATCCGCGATGCTCACCACGATGTACGGAGCGTTGGCCGCTGCAGCGGCTGGCGGAGCCTCGAGCAGCCTGCGCATGCTGTCGGTCGCGGTGCCCGCCCGCGCGCGGATCTCGTCCAGCACGCTCAGGTTGTCGTTGAACACCATGCGATTGACATCGCGCTCGAAGCGTAGCTCCGCGGTGTCGGTGAGCAGCTTCACGCTGAGGCCGACCGCGAGCGCGATGCCCAGTATGAGCGCCAACGCGATCGAGCTTCCGTGCTTGAAGAACTTGACCATTAATAGAAATACACGGGCATCCCCGCGCTCATGTTTGGAAGAATCGCGCGCAAGTCCGCAGTGTTGGCCCGCACGTTTCCAGCGGCGACGGCACCGCTGTCGGCGCCTGCATAGATGCGCGCATCGCCGTTCAGGACCAGCGCCGGCTCAGGACCGTCGATCACCTGCTGAACAGTTCGCTCACCGAGCGGGAGAGTGGCCGCCGCAGTGTCGCCACTGGCTGTCTTGACGCCGTTCGGGAGTTTGGCGGGCGCCAGCGTCACGCGCATCACACGCAGCATCGCGCCGTCACGCTCCAGGTACATGAGTCCACTGTCCACCGCCACCGCGAGGTGGAGATGCGCGTCCACGTGCGCCTGTCGCTTACCGAGCTCCAGCGCCATCCGAAGCTTGTCCTGCTCAGATTCCACGACAATGTCGCTCTTCTTGCGCTCCGCGTCCGTCATGCTGGCGCGGAGACCATTGATCTCGACATTGTATGCGTGCCTGCGGTAACCGAGCCACATGTCGCCGATGACGAGCAGGAGGAACAGCACCGCGGTGATGCGCAGGAACGTGGGATACGCATCACGGAACGAATGCCAACCTTCTCGGCGGCGGTCCGAGCCACGTGCCTCGCCGCGGCGGTCGGATGGGCCTGGACTGCCCGCAGTGGGTGTTGCGGTATTGGGGTTGAGATCGGTCACTGGATGCGGCGGATAGTCTGAAGGTCGAGAATGGGGATTCCAACCGGGTCGCTGCGGCCATCGCGCACCCGCGCGGTGACGGCGACCTTGGCCAGCGGCTGAAGACCGCGCGCTGTGGCCATGAGCGACGGCGGAACGACCAGATATAGTAATGAGTTCTCGCCAGATGGGCCACGCGAGAGCATGTATGGCTCGTCGTCTGCGAGGCCGTGCCGAAGCGGGTCGGCGGTCTGGAGTGCCAGGAACTCGACAGTCCACTGAACCATCTTTCCGCGTGCGGCGGCGGGGTCGGAGCGTATGTCAGCGGCGCTCAGTTTGCCTCGGAATGCGGAATCCGCCGGCGTGAGGTCAGCTTCCTGCACCCACCCCTCGGTCCGGACGCGGACCCACCCTCGCGAGTGGGAGACGATCTCGACGTTGGCACCGGCCCTGAGCTGACCGAGTGCTGTAGCGTCGGGCGCACTGCGCAGTTGTGTTGGTCGCGCGACGTTGTAAGAATCGTTGGACGGTGCCGCGGTCTGCGCGGCTACCTGCATTGCAGCCTGCGTCGGGCTATTCGCAGCGCTCTGGGCCGCGAGTGACGTCGCAATTTCCGGCGCAACGAGCGCGAGGAGCGTGGCTGCTACCGTGAGAGTGCACAGGTGACGCATGAGAGGGGGTCGCATAGATTAGACGGTCTCCAAGCTAATTTTTCTACACACAACGGGCAAAAATGGCGTTCGCCTCGGGTCGGCCTGTTGCGCTGATCGTGCTGGATGGGTGGGGGTACCGCGCCGAGCGCGAAGGCAATGCCATCGCGCTCGCTCGGACGCCCACATGGGACAGACTGTGGAGCCTCCGGTCGCGCTCGCTGCTCGAGGCCTCCGGTCTACGTGTCGGACTACCCGCGGGGCAGATGGGTAACAGCGAGGTGGGGCACCTGAACCTCGGTGCCGGCCGAGTGGTGATGCAGGACCTCGTCCGCATCAATGCGGCCGTGCAGGACGGCTCGTTCTTCAGGAATCCTGCGCTCCTTGCCGCATGTGAGACGGCCAGGCAGAGCGGCGGCACACTGCACCTCATGGGACTTCTGGGCCAGGGCGGCGTACACGGTATCGACGCACATCTCTACGCGCTGATAGATATGGCCGAGCGCGCGGGCGTATCGCGCGTGGTGCTCCAGCTCATGACGGACGGGCGTGACACCCTACCCCAGTCCGCGCTGGGCTACATGCGCAAGCTGCTGGAGTACACGCGCGGGCGAGCGCAGGTGGCCAGCGTCAGCGGGCGGTACTATGGGATGGATCGCGACAAACGGTGGGAGCGCCTGGAACTCGCGTATCGTGCGGCGGTGGACGGAGTCGGTTCGCGTAGCGCCGATCCTCTGGAGGTGATCCAGGCATCGTACGATGCTGGAATTACCGACGAGTTCATCAAGCCCGTGGTCATCGTCCGAGACGGTGAGCCGGTCGCACCCATGCGCGACGGCGATGCGGTGATCTGCTTCAACTATCGCTCCGACCGGATGCGACAGATGGTCCGGGCACTGATCGATCCCAATTTTGGGGGCTTTGACATTTCAGCGCGCCCATCCCTCTCGGTCACCACGCTCACTGAGTACGACGCCACCTTTGACGTGCCGGTGGCCTTTGCGCCGCTGTCGATGTCGCGCATCGTGGCCGAGGTGGTGTCTGACGCGGGCAAGAGCATGCTGAAGACGGCGGAAACCGAGAAGTACCCGCATGTGACTTACTTCTTCAACGGTGGCGTGGA
>JBPCQO010000129.1:0-45390 GCA_050998035.1 Gemmatimonadaceae bacterium
GAAGCGGGCGCGTCGATCATTGCGGCGAGCGCAGTGAGATCGGCACCTGCACAGAAGTCCGGACCATCCGCGGCGAGCAGCACAACCCGCGTTCCGGTGTGTTGGGCTGCCGATGTGAAGGCCTGGAGCAACTCGGCCGCAGTCTCGCGGTCAAGCGCGTTCTTCTTCTCCGGCCGCGCGAGCGTTACACGTGCGACCGCGCCATCGGACTCGACGCGGACGCGGTTCACGGTGCGGGCGTCAACGCGAGTCTGCGCGCCTCTTCATCAGGCACATCCAGCACCATGCGCAGGAGCGCCGTGGAGTACACCTTCCCCTGCGCGTCCGTCTTCAATGACAGCGTGCCGCCACCGCCCAGCGCGCCGTGCAGCAGGAAGTTGAGAGCGTTGAGATTGGGGATTTCGAAGCGATCAACATCGCCGTTAATCATGCCGCTGAAATGAGCGGTAACTCTCTCGCGCGTGAGCTCGCGCGAGAGAAGCGGATAGTACTCAGGCCGAAGTGCGACTATGCCAACGTTCGCCGTGTCGCCCTTGTCGCCCGAACGCGCGTGTGCCAGATCGAGCAGTCGAACTTTCATGAGAGCACCTCCACGCTGGTCCGCACCACTGTTTTGTCCACCAGTGCCGGCCAGTATGCTACTATCTCTTCAACTTTTGGGCGCCCACCCGCGAAGCCCGTAACGCTCGGCGGACCGTTGAGCACAAGCGGTGCGATTTCACGCGTGAATCGCTCCACGTCGCTCCGACTGTTGGAGCGAACGCCGACACGCAACTGAATCTCCGGAGCGTCGTCACCGGTGTGACCGGCGAGCGGACCGTGAGTGGCGGATGCGCCCACGAACTCCGTGAGTATCTCGTCAAAGCGCAGGCCCAGGCGCTCGAGACGCGCGCGGAGAATGCGATCTGCGGCCCTCGCCTTGTCCAGCGCATCGGGCCATGAATAGACCAGCGTACCGACTGCCTTGAAGCCCGCGCGATAAGCGATGGAGACCTTGAGCTTGTCCGTCGGCGGCCTGCCCTTGATGCCCGAAACGCGAACACGGTCCGGCCCGGCGTCCTCCAAGTGAATAGTGGAGAAGTCGGCGACCACGTCGGGAGTGATGTACTCGTGCGGATCACCCATCTCGTACACGAGTTGTTCGCTCACCGTGTGCACGGAAACGCGGCCGCCAGTATCCGGGTGCTTGGTGACGATGAAGCTGCCATCGTCGTGGGCCTCGACTATGGGATACCCAACATTTTCCAGATCGGGAATGTTGCGCCAGTCGTATGAGCAGTTCCCACCGGAACATTGCGCGCCGCACTCAAGAATGTGACCGGCGACAATCCCAGCCGCCATTCTGTCGAAATCCTCAGGCTTCCAGCCAAACTCGAATCTGATCGGCGCCATGGTGAGCGCCGTGTCCGTGGAGCGGCCCGTTATGACAATCTGCGCGCCGCGTGCGAGTGCCTCAACGATCGGCGTCGAGCCGATGTACGCATTCGCGGAAAGCACTCGATCCCGTACGTCGCTCAGTGGAGCGCCAGTCTCCATGTTGGCCAGTGCGTGTCCGCCAGCGATAAGATCATCGATGCGCGGAAGTAGATCGTCGCCCGTCACCACGCCTACCTTGAGCGGCTTGCCACGCTTCTGCGCCACGGCGCGTATCGCCGCTGCACATGCCGGCGGATTGACGCCGCCCGCGTTTGCGATGACGCGGACGCCGCGCTCACTCACGGCGTCGAACACGGATTCGATCGCGCCCACAAAGTCGCGTGCGTAACCCATTAAGGGATCACGCTCCTTCTGCTTCTGAAGGATGGACATCGTGACTTCCGCCAGATAGTCGAGCATGAGGTAGTCCACCGGACCGCCTTCTACCTGCTGCCGCGGCGCTTCGAGCGAGTCGCCCCAGAAGCCCTGCCCGCTTGCAACGCGGACGATTCGTTCGGTCATGACGTGTGTACGGAAGAATGTACGGCGACGTAAATGCGCACTGTGTAGGCTACGTCGCGAACGGAGGAAGCACGAACGGGCCGATGTGCGGACCCGGATTGTTCAGCGATGCACGTAACGCCGCCGACAGCACTGCGCGCGTGTCTTCCGGATGAATGATCGCATCCACGAAGCCGCGCGCGGCGGCATACCGCGCGTCCAGCTGGCGTTCGTAGTCGGCGCGCATCTCGTCCGTCGCGGCGACGACGTCCGCGGTCGGCGAACCGCCGACCTTTCTCGCCGCCTCAAGCGCGGGACCATGTACAGCCTGCACCGCGGCCTCCCCTTCCATCACGCCCATGCGCCCGGTGGGCCAGGTGAAGATGAAGTCCGGGTCGAATCCCTGCGCGGCCATGGCGTAGTACCCGGCGCCGGACGCGTGATTGAGTGTGAGAACGATTTTGGGCACGCGCGCAGTCGCCATCGCTTCAACCAGGCGAGCGCCCGCTCTGATAATCCCCTCGTGTTCGGCTTCCGCGCCGACCATGAATCCGGATACGTCCTGCACAAAGAGAATCGGAATCCGCTGCCTGTCACACCGGTCGATGAAGTACGCCATCTTCTCCGCCGACTCTGCGTAGATGATGCCACCGAATCGCGGCTTCTCTCCCTCACGACCTTTGATGAGCCCACGCTGATTTGCGATCACCGCGATCGAGAGGCCATCGATTCGTGCGTCACCGCAGATTACCTCGCGCGCCAGCTCACCCTGAAACTCGTCCAGAGCACCGTCGTCGAGAATGTGCCGCAGTAGCGCGTGCATGTCGTACGACATCCTGTGATCGGTCGGCAGCAGATCGCCGATCGTTTCCATCGTCGGTACCGAATGAGATGTCGCTGGCACCGCGGGCGCGGGGAGACGGTCGATCAAATCGCGAATCTTCGCGATGCAAGAAGGTTCGTCGTCCAACGCGTAGTGCGCGACACCGCTCACCTTCGTGTGCGTGGTAGCGCCGCCGAGTGTCTCACCGTCGATCACCTGGCCCGTGGCACCCTTGACCAGATTGGGCCCACCCAGTCCCATGAACGACGTCCCTTTGACCATCAGGATCACATCGGAAAGGGCGGGTAGATATGCGCCGCCGGCGATGCACTGGCCCATCCCCGCCGCGATCTGCGGAACACGCCGGTAGCGCCGCATGATGGAGTTGTAGTAGAAGATGCGGCTCGCCCCGAACTGGCCCGGGAACACACCGCCCTGGTACGGCAGATTCACGCCGGCCGAGTCGACCAGGTACACGATGGGGATGAGGGAGCGCATCGCGATCTCCTGCGCGCGCAGAATCTTCTTGATAGTCTCGGGCCACCACGATCCGGCCTTCACGGTGGGATCGTTGGCGACGATCACGACGCTCCGGCCGTTGACTACGCCGAGGCCAGTGATCACACCGGCGGCGGGAGCCTGTCCTTCGTACTGATCGTACGCGACGAGCAACCCGATCTCCACAAAATGTGAGTCAGTGTCACACAGCAATCGTACGCGTTCCCGCGCGGACAGCTTGCCCTGTGAGTGCAGCTTTTCGACTTTCTTGGTGCCGCCGCCCTGCTCGAGAGTACTTTCGAGCGCGCGCAGCTCTCCGTCCAGCGTCCGTAGCCGAGAGGTCACGCCGTCTGCTGCTCGTGTTCCACGAACCAGGCGCGGATGTACTCGATGAGCTCCGATGTAGGCGTCCCGGGCCCGAACAGGCGGCCGGTTCCCTGCAGCTCCAGCGCGTCCATGTCCTCGCGAGGAATGATGCCGCCGCCCGTCACTAGCACGTCATCGCGCCCCTCGGCTTTGAGGAGTTGCAGTACGCGCGGGATCAGCGTCATATGCGCGCCGCTCAGGATCGATAGGCCGACAACATCTACGTCTTCCTGAATGGCGGCGGTTGCGATCATTTCCGGCGTCTGGTGAAGGCCGGTGTAGATCACCTCCATCCCTGCATCACGCAGGGCGGCGGCCACGACCTTGGCACCACGGTCATGTCCGTCGAGGCCCGGCTTGGCTACAAGTACGCGAATCGGTCGCATCTGAGTGGGTGGAGGTTAGAAGAAGACAGGCTCGCGATACGCACCGAACACGTCTTCCATGGCCGCGCGGATCTCGTACAACGTACAGTACGCGCGCGCGCACTCCAGAATGTACGGCATGAGATTGGCGTCGGTGCGCGCGGCGTCGCGCAGTGCGTCGAGTCGCGTTCCCACAAGCACATCGTCGCGCTCGGTGCGAAGCTTGGCCATTCGCGCGCGCTGTTCCGCCTCGGCCTCGGCACCCACCTTGAGAAGCGGGATGGTGAGCGCTCCCTCGTCGGAGACGAACTCGTTGACACCCACAATTACCCGGCGATGCTGCTCGATCTCCCACTGCTGTCGCGCCGAAGACTCGGCGATCTTGCGCTGTAACCACCCGGTCTCCAGCCCCATCACCACGCCGCCAACATCGGCGATCTGCGCGGACAGATCTTCGGCGTCCGCTTCGAGCTTGTCGGTGAGCGACTCCACGTAGTACGAGCCGCCCAGTGGGTCGGCGACCTTAGGCACGCCCGTCTCGTACGCGAGAACCTGCTGCGTCCGCAACGCAACCTGCACCGCGTGCTCGGTGGGAAGGGCGAGCGTCTCATCCATCGAGTTGGTGTGCAGTGACTGCGTACCACCGAACACCGCGGCCATCGCCTGGTAGGCAACGCGCACGATGTTGTTCATGGGCTGCTGAGCGGTGAGCGTCACGCCAGCTGTCTGCGAGTGGAACCGCATCACGAGCGAGCGTGGATCCTTCGCGCCAAAGCGGTCGCGCATGTGCCGCGCCCAGATGCGGCGTGCAGCGCGCAGCTTCGCGATCTCCTCAAAGAAATCGTTGTGAATGTCCCAAAAAAAGGAGAGCCGTGGCGCAAAGTCGTCTACGTCCAATCCACGCGCAATACCGCGCTCCACGTATGTGAAACCATCGGCCAGCGTGAATGCGAGTTCCTGCGCGGCCGTCGAGCCAGCTTCACGGATGTGGTAGCCGGAAATCGAGATCGTATTCCAGGCTGGCACATGCTCCGCGGACCAGGCGAAGTTGTCAACGATGAGGCGCAGCGCGGGCTCGATGGGATACACCCATGCGTGCTGCGCCATGTACTCCTTGAGGATGTCGTTCTGGATCGTCCCGCGCAGCGCTGTTGTGTCCACGCCCTGCTTCTCGGCAGCCGCAACATAGAACGCGAAGAGGATGACCGCCGGCCCGTTGATCGTCATGGACGTGGACACCTTATCGAGCGGAATGCCCTCGAACAGAGTTTCCATGTCGGCCAGACTGGAGATGGCGACGCCGCACTTTCCCACCTCGCCCTCGGACCGGGGGTGGTCCGAATCGTAGCCCATCAACGTGGGGAAATCGAATGCGACGGAAAGACCTGTCTGCCCCTGCGACAGTAGGAACTTGTAGCGCGCGTTGGTCTCGCGTGCGGTCCCGAATCCAGCGAACTGCCGCATGGTCCACAGCTTGCCGCGGTAGCCCGTCGCGTGAATCCCGCGCGTGAACGGATATTCGCCGGGCACCTCGGTCGCGCTCTCGTCATCCGCGGGAATGTCGAGCGCGGTATACAGCGGCTCGACCTCTTCGGAAGAGTTGGCAAAGAGAGTGTTTCGTTTTTTGGCCGCCTCGTACTTGGCGCGCCATTGCGCGACTTCCTCGCGCAGGCGGTCGAGCTCGGTAGCTTCCGGTTCGGTGGCTTCGGCTGGGGTCATGCTTCTGCTCCAGTCAACAGTGAACCACTCTGGCGCAGCAGCGCGTCAGCGACGCTGAACGGTGTCTCCGACCCGCTCTCAAGTGCGGCGAGCCGAGCGTCAACCCACGCGTTGGTGGCCTCATCGCCCCACAGGCGGCCACGAATGCGCTCCGCAACCACCTCCACTACCTGGCTCCGAAGCCGGGCGCGGCGTCGCTCATGCAGCCGCCCAGATGCTTCAAGATAACGAAAGTGTCGCTCGACGGCTGCGAGCAGCTCGCCAATCCCTTTCTCCTGCGCCGCGATCGTGCTCAGTACCGGGGGAGTCCACGTCTCCGGCGACTCCGCCAGCGCCGCCTCTCTCGCGATTTTCATCGGGTTGAAGCTCTTCAACTCCACGCCGTGATGCGCGGGCATGCTATCTGGAGTCGCACCCCCTCCCGTTCGAAGCCCCAGCATCAGCTGAATGTCATTGCGCAGTCGGTCAGCGCCGGGCCGATCCGCCTTGTTGACGACGAAGACATCGGCGATCTCCATCACACCCGCCTTGAGCGTCTGGATGGAATCGCCTGACTCGGGGACGAGCACGACTACCGTGGTATCCGCCGTCCGCGCAATTTCCAGTTCACTCTGCCCCACCCCGACCGTCTCGATGATTATCCAATCGAAGCCAAACGCATCCACGACGTCGGCCACTTCGGCGGTCCTCGCAGACAGTCCGCCGAGCGAGCCGCGGGTCGCCATTGAGCGGATGTAAACGCCGGGATCGAGCGAGACAGATTCCATTCGCACGCGGTCGCCCAGCAGAGCACCACCTGTGAACGGGGATGTGGGGTCCACCGCGATTACAGCGACGCGAGAACCAGCGGCGCGGAGTGATTGTACGATAAGATTGGTGATCGTGCTCTTCCCAGCTCCGGGCGGCCCGGTAATCCCGAGCCGGCGAGCGCGGCCGATGCGAGAGTGCAGTGCGGTCATGAGCGCATCGGAGCCGACACGGGGATTCCCCACGATACGGACCACCCGAGCGAGCGCCGCTGGCTTGCCGGCGTCGAAGTCGGTTAGCAGTCGTTCAAACGAGCGCGGCAACCAATCGCTCCTGCTTGCGCCACATTTCACCCGTCTCGCGGTCTTCGTCGTCAGCATGCGAGTGACCGAGCACGTGCAGTGTTCCGTGGACCACGAGTCGCACCAGCTCCTCGCGGATTCCCGCGTGGTGGCGCCGGGCATTGTCGCGCGCCACATCCGCCGCGATATAGATGTCGCCGATGACGGCTCCGGCTGCCGGGGCAAGCTCGAACGTGATCACGTCCGTCGGGCCCGGATGGCCCAGAAACTCGCGGTTCATTCTGGCTATCTGACGGTTGCCAACAAAGGTCACGGAGATCAACGCTTCGGCGATCTTCTCGCGCTTGCATACTGTCCGTACGATTTCACGAACACGCCCGGCGCCCAGCGCGGAACGCACGCCGTCGCTCGCCACATCCACGGCAACGCTCACGCCTGACGCCATCGGTGAGCGTGAGCGCGCGGCGCCACGTCCATCGCGTCCAGTGCAACTACGAGCAGGCGGGTGTCATGCACTAGCGCGCGAATCGGGGCTTATCGCGAGCGTTCGTCCGGTTGGCGTGGGGTATTCGACCCGGCCGTGGTACATGCCCGTGAGGATGCGGACAAACTGGTCGCGCACGATGCTCAGCTGGCGCAACGTGAGCGGCGCGTCGCCGAGTTGCCCCTCTTCCATTCGCCTCCGGATCAGCGCATCAATCGCTTCACGGATTGCCGCTGGCGTCTGATCTGGGAGCGCCCGCACCGACGCCTCGACCCCATCGGCCAGCATGCACACAGCAGTCTCCGCGCACTGCGGAATTGGCCCCGTATAGCTGTACTCCGACGCGTTGACGTCTGCATCCCGCTCGCGTGCCTTTTCGAGGAAGTACGCGATCGGGAGAGTGCCATGATGCTCCGATATGAACGCGCGGATCTTGCGTGGAACACCATGCTCACGCGCGAGATCGATGCCGTCCTTCACATGTCCGCGAATTATCCCGGCACTGGTGGACGGCTTGAGCTTGTCGTGCGGGTTCCGGCCCCGCGGCTGGTTCTCAACAAAGTGCTGCGGCTTGCGCAGCTTTCCAACGTCGTGGTAGTACGCACCGGCGCGCGCTAGCAGTCCGTCAGCACCGATTGCGTTGCACGCGGCCTCCGCAAGGTTGGCCATCGCGATCGTGTGCGCGTACGTCCCCGGAGCCTCCAGACTCAACCGGCGAAGGAGCGGCTTGTTCAGGTCTGCCCACGCCAACCAGCGGAGATTCTCGGCGATCCTGTGTAGCGTGCTGGCCCTGTAGACGAGAAAGCAGCCCACCGCAACCAGCGCAGCCGTGATGAAATCACCTCTTCGCCCGGGGACGAAGACTGCGATGATCACCGCGGCGGCGAAACTCAAACGGGGATCGAGCACGACGCGCGCGACAACGGAGCTCACCTCTAATGCGAGATCTACGCGCGGCACAAATGGAGCGCGCCCCTGTGTGTCCCGCTGCCGCTGTTCCTTCTCGGCAACTTCAGGGTCATCACCGGCGCTGCTCGCCTCGAGCCTCTGCCACAGATTCATCGCGTCATCAACCGGTGGTGTCTTCCGCGTACGCCTTGATGATCTCGCGCACAAGACGGTGCCTCACAACGTCCGCCTCGGTGAAGTAGAAGAAGGCAATTCCCTCGATACCGTTGAGAATGCGCTCCACCTGCACCAGCCCGGAGTCCTCGCGACGTGGCAAGTCGATCTGCGTCTTGTCGCCCGTGATCACGACCTTTGAGTTCACGCCCAAGCGCGTGAGGAACATCTTCATCTGCGCGTTGGTCGCGTTCTGCGCCTCGTCCAGAATGACGAAGGCGTCAGCCAACGTACGTCCACGCATGTACGCCAGCGGCGCGATCTCGATGGTCCGCGTCTCCAGCGCTTTCTGGACCCGCTCCTGCGTCATCATGTCCTCGAGCGCATCGTACAGAGGCCTGAGATACGGATCGACCTTGGCCTGCATGTCGCCGGGGAGAAAGCCGAGGCTCTCGCCTGCTTCCACCGCTGGTCGCGCCAGCACGATGCGCTTCACACGCTTGCGAGAGAGTGCATCGACCGCGGCCGCGACCGCGAGATATGTCTTACCGGTACCCGCGGGGCCGATCCCGATAACGATGTCGTTGTCGCCGATCAGTCGCATGTATTCAGCCTGACCGCTCGTCTTGGGCTGGATTACCCTGCGCACGCCGGGAAGGACAATGCGGTCAGGGGACAGCATGCCGCTATCACCGCGCCCACCCTCAAGCGCCAACCGCAGCACATCGTCCGCGGTGAGCGACATGCGCTGCTTGGCCGCGTCAATCATACGCTGCGCTACCGGCAGGGCGCGGTCAACTTCCTCGCGTGTGCCGCTCAACGTGAGCACGTCGCCGCGCAGTGCGGCGCGCGCGCCACTCTGCCGGGTCAGCTCTGTCAGGTTCTCGTCGTTTACGCCGGCCAGCGTCAGCATATCGGCACCCTCGGTCGAGAGTCGCTGCGCGGTTGTCTCGTCTGAAACGCTCAAGCGGAAATTGGATTGAGGTGCAGATCCGCCAAATCACCGGCGGGAACAGCGGTTGGTGCGCCCTCGAACAGAGCGCGCGCTGCTGTTGTCTTGGGGAATGCTATTACATCACGCAAGCTAGGGGCCCCCGCGAGCAGCATCGCGATCCGATCGAATCCGAGTGCGATTCCGCCGTGCGGCGGAGCGCCTGCCGCGAGCGCCTCCAGGAGGAACCCGAAACGCGCTTCGGCGGTCTCATCGTCGATCCCCAGCAGAGCGAGCGTTCGGCGCTGCAGCTCCGGATCGCTGATCCTGATGCTGCCGCCGCCAAGCTCCGTTCCATTGTACACCACGTCGTATGCAAGTGCCCGAACCCGCGCCGGATCGGTTTGGAGTAGATGCGCGTCTTCGGGGTTGGGCGCCGTGAACGGGTGATGCATCGCACCAAGAGCCCCTGACTTGGGATCTACCTCGAACATCGGAAAATCGGTAATCCATAGTAGCGCGCTCGCGCCCACCATCGACAGCTTTTTCGCGGCCTCCTGGCGCACTCTGTCCAGCGCTGGATTGGACACGTGATCGGCGCCCGCCACCAGCAGCATGAGATCGCCGTCATTGAGACCCAGCGCATTCCGATGGGCGTCGTCCATCGATTTGGCCGCTGCACCTTCCTCGGCGCCGTTCACTCGTTTGATGCGGACCAAACCCGCCGCACCTGCGCTCCGCGCCACCGCCTCGAGTTCGTCCACCTGCTTCCGGGAGAGCGTCGCCCCACCTGGCAGCGTGATACCGCGCACACGGCCACCGGCGTCGATCGCACCGCGCGCAATCGCAAAATCCGAAGCCGCAAAGATTCCCGAGACGTCGCGGATCTCCATACCATAGCGGAGGTCGGGCCGGTCGACTCCATACAGCTCCATCGCGGTCGCGTACGTCATTCGCTTGAATGGCGTCGCCACACTGATCCCAGCAACCGAGAACAGCTGCTGGAGCAGCCCTTCGGTGAGCGCGTAGATGTCCTCCTGGCCGATGAACGATGCCTCCACGTCTATCTGCGTGAACTCCGGCTGGCGGTCGGCGCGCAGATCCTCGTCCCGAAAGCAACGCGCGATCTGAAAATAGCGATCCATCCCCGAGATCATCAGCAACTGCTTGTACAGTTGCGGCGACTGAGGCAGAGCGTAAAACTCTCCCGCATGCACTCGGCTTGGCACCAGGTAGTCGCGCGCACCCTCGGGGGTGGGCTTGGTCAGGATGGGAGTTTCGATCTCAAGGAAACCACGTTCGTCCAGATATCTGCGTGTGGTCTGGAGCAGCCGGTGCCGCAGTACCAGATTTGCCTGCAGCGCCGGTCGGCGCAGGTCCAGGTAGCGATACCGCAGCCTTGTCTCCTCCGATGGCAGGTTGGCGCCCTTGGCAGTCACGGGCATGGCAACAGTCTCAGCCGGCCCAACCACGCGAAGCGCAGTCGCCCGCACCTCCACGGCACCGGTCGCCATCTCCGCGTTGTGCATCTCGGGTGGACGCGCTGCAACTGTCCCTTCAACAATCACAACGCTCTCCAGCGGAACCGCGCCCGCCGCCTCGATCACATCATGCGGCGTCCAATCTGGGTTGAACGAGACCTGCACCACGCCCGCGCGGTCGCGCAAGTTGAGGAAAGCAATGCCGCCCAGATTTCGAGCGCTCTGGACCCAGCCGCCCAGCCGAACGGTTTCACCCGCGTTGGACTGGCGTAGCTCTCCGCAGAGCGTGGTGCGTTCGGTCGTCGCGGGAAATTGCGGCGGTAAGGAGGCGGTCACGCGGCGCGGGAGGGTCCACACGGGACAAGATAGAAAGATGCTGTCAAGATGCGTTAAATTTATGTCTGGCAACGGCTTATGGTAGGCCCGATGATATCGTTGCCACTCTGCCGCCATGCCCAAGACCAATCTCCTCAATCTCACGCCAACTGACGCGCACGCCGCGTTGGAAGCTTTCTTCGCCCAGCGCGGAGACCCGCTTTATCGCGCGCGTCAGGTGGCACGGAGGCTGTGGCAGGTGCCGGCGCGCAGCTTCGCCGATATGAGTGAAATCCCGGCGGCGTTGCGCAACGTGTTGGACGAGCACTTCGAGATTCCATCGCTCGAGCTCGCGACGGAGCAGCGCTCCACCGACGGGACACGGAAGTTTCTCTTCCGGCTGCATGATGGTCAGGCGATAGAAACCGTGTCCATCCCGGAGGATGACAGGCTGACGCTGTGCATCTCGTCACAGGCTGGGTGCGCGCTGCAGTGCGCCTTTTGCGCGACGGGAAAGATGGGCTTCTCGCGTAACCTTGAGCCATTCGAGATCGCCGGCCAGGTTCGCGAGCTGGCCCTGCTGGATCCGCCCATCCGGGCGACCAACATCGTTTTCATGGGGATGGGCGAGCCGCTGATGAACTGGCGCGGCGTCGATCCAACGCTCACCATTCTCAACGCTCCCGACGGTTTCGGGATCGGCGCCCGCCACATCACGGTATCCACGGTTGGCATTCTTCCAGGCATAGTCGCACTTGGGCAGCGAGGCGAGCAGTTTCGGCTTGCGATCTCCGTCCACGCTCCCACCGACGAACTGCGGCGCAGCCTGATGCCCGTCAATGTGAAGTATCCGTTGAGCGATGTAATCGACGCAGCCAGGACGTTCGATCGGCGCGTCACATTTGAGTACGTAATGCTTGGGGGGGTAAATGACAGCGCGCAGAACGCCGAGGATCTCGCCGCACTCGCGCTTGACTGTGCGGCGTTTGTCAATCTGATCCCGCTGCACGCCGGCGGTGCTGGCGACTTCACCCCCACGACGCCTTCCGCAATTCGGGCCTTCGCCGAAGCGCTGCGTAAACGCGGAGTTACTGTAGCGATCCGGCGGAGCCGAGGCAAGGACATCGCCGCTGCGTGCGGTCAGCTACGGGTAGAACGCCTCCGCGGTGGGCTTCCAGTCGGCGCCGATGAGAACAGTGGCGTCAAGGTAGCGTGACGTGTCGGGCCGCTCGATCACGCGCGCCCCAAGCGCGGCTGCGATGAGCCTGGCCCACTCCGGATGACCTGAGCGATCGAGCACCGCCGTAAAGTCCTGCGCCCTGCCGCTGTTCCCCATCGAGACAACATCGAACCCACGATCCCGTAGGTACAGCGTAGCGCGCCGAGCTACGCCACGATTGCGCGTACCGTTGAGCACCTCGACCTTGATACGAACTCCGGCAGGCGCTCGGCCAACCGCGGAATCAATTACTACGGGAGGCGGGTGCGGCGCTTTGTTCTGATCGCCCCTTTTACACGCAGACACCCAAAGCTGCGCCGCGATGAGCGCGCCGAACCCGAGCGTGCGCACCGCAATGCGCGGCGCAGTGGTGTTCACTGCAAACTGTTCCAGAGCGCCACGGTTTCCGGGAAGATGAAGTTGCCCTCGCGAACCGTCCATTCCAGCCGCATTCGCACCACCTGCCGAAAAACACCGTCGAATGCGGTGGGCACCTGCAACGACAAAAAGTAGCGATCCTGCTTCGCGAACTTGCGTCCTGGCTCAAGGAAATCGGCCATGTACAGCGCCTTTCCCACTATTCCCCACCCTGCGTGGCCAACGGTATGAAACCGGATCGCATCCACCACTTCCGCGCGGCGCTCACCGTCACGCGCGAGGAACGTTGCCGCCGCCGGCCCGTGTAACAGCGCCGCTGGATCAGCCATGTTACCGGTGATTGCACGCAGCTCCTTTTCGGGAGCGTCGCGCAGTGCGTCGTGCCAGGCACCAACGTCGAGGAAGGCACGCGTCTGATCGGGGGGCAGCCGCATCGCCGCGGCCCACGCGTTCAACAGTGCCGTCACGCGCTGGATGTGCTCCGCACGTTTTTCGCTCACCTGCGACCACGCGGGGAGGTCGACAATCGACTGTGACATACTCGGCCTCCTCAGAGGATGACGTTGTCGATGAGCCGCGTGTTCCCCACGCGAACAGCGGTAATCACGGCGTTGCCGATGGCAGCTTCGCGCGGCGTCGCGAAGTTGTCCGGGTCCACCACCGCTAAGTAGTCCACCGAAAGCTCGCGGTCCTGCGACAGCACTTCTTCACCCGCAGCCGCTATGAGTCGCGGGTCGCGCTCACCGCGGGCGAACGCGGCGCGCGAAGCGCTCAGCCCGGCGTATAACTGCGTGGCCCGAATGCGATCTGGCTCACTGAGATATCGGTTCCGACTAGACATGGCCAGTCCATCGGCCTCGCGCGCTGTATCAACGGCTTCGACGACGACACGGAAATCAAGATCGCGCGCCATCGCACGCACCAGCGATAGCTGCTGCAAATCCTTCTGGCCAAAGGCCGCAACGTCGGGCTGTACGATGTTGAAGAGCTTGGCGACAACTGTGAGCACCCCCGTAAAGTGCGCCGGGCGAACCGCGCCTTCGAAAAGTTCGCCGTATGGGCGCGGAGCGACCACAGTTAGTGCTTCCGGCCCGTACATCTCCTCAACTCCTGGCGCGAACACGCACGCAACACCGCGCGCAGATAGCGCGGCTGAATCGGCCTCGAAGGTGCGTGGATACCGGGTGAAGTCTTCCGTAGGAGCGAATTGGAGCGGATTGACAAAGATGCTCACGACAACAATGTCGGCGCTCCGCCGCGCTGCGTCCACCAGCGCGAGATGGCCGTCGTGCAGCGCACCCATGGTCGGCACCAGTGCTACGCGTGCACCACCGCTGCGCAGCCCACCAACTACTTCTCGAATTCCAGCGACTGTTGTCTCTGTGAGCATCCGCTAGAAGCTATGCTCGTCTGCCGGGTAGCGCCCAGCCTTAACATCCTCTCCGTATGTGCGCACGGCTTCACGCACGGTGCCAGCGAGGTTCGCGTACCGCTTGAGGAAGCGTGGTGAGAATGCGTCATTCAGGCCGAGTAGATCCGGGAGCACCAGCACCTGTCCGTCGCACCCCGCCCCGGCGCCGATCCCGATGGTGGGTATTCGAAGCTCTGCCGTAATCCGCGCCGCCAGTGCCGCTGGCACCAGCTCCAGCACGATCGCGAACGCACCGCTCTGCTCCAACCGCTGGGCGGCGGCCATCATCTCAGCTGCGTCAGCTTCGTCGCGACCCTGCACCCGGTGACCGCCGAGCGCATGGATCGACTGAGGAGTGAAGCCGAGGTGCCCCATAACCGGAATGCCAATCTGCACCAATCGCTCGACGGTGTGTGCAATACGTTCGCTTCCACCCTCCAGCTTCACTGCCTGCGCCCGCGTCTTCTGCATCACGCGGCCGCAGTTCTCGATCGCACGCGGCTCGTCCACCTGGTACGTGAGGAAAGGCATGTCAACGGTGAGTAGCGCGCGCGACACACCGCGTCGAACCGCAGCGCCATGGTATATCATCTGATCCAGCGTGACGGGAATCGTCGAATCGAAGCCGGCAATCACGTTCCCCACCGAGTCGCCGACGAGCACGATGTCGACCCCTGCTTCATCCACCAGTCTACCGAACAATGCGTCGTACGCGGTCACGGCGACGATGCGCTCACCGCCCTTGCGATCCTTGATGCTGGGGACTGTCACGGGCCGCTGTTCGCCGTGACTACTCATTTTCACCGCCGCGCGCATGCAACTCTATCAGCTCCCTTTGCCAGAAAGGACGATTTGCCAGCTCAGGATGCGGCACTGACAGAAGTTCATCGCTGCACGTCGCTGAACC
This sequence comes from Gemmatimonadaceae bacterium, assembly GCA_050998035.1. Taxonomy (GTDB): domain Bacteria; phylum Gemmatimonadota; class Gemmatimonadetes; order Gemmatimonadales; family Gemmatimonadaceae; genus Fen-1247. The sequence goes on from JBPCQO010000129.1 coordinate 14,926, forward strand.
GAACTTGACTATGTCGAGATCGATTGTTCTGGGACCCCAGCGCACCTCACGTACCCGCCCGCCTTCCTGCTCGATGCGTTGCAGATGCGACAGCAGCGCGCCCGGACTCAACGCGGTACGGACCGAAACCATCTGATTCAAGAATGATCGCTGCGCAACCAGTCCGATCGGTGCCGTCTCCTCGACGGTTGACTCGGCAACCAGCATCACGCCTGGAATTGCGGCGATCCGGCGCCGTGCCGTGGCGAGATGTTCCTCGCGATCGCCAACATTGGACCCAAGCGCGATGTAGGCCGTGTCGTTGACCGTGTCATTCATGGTTCTCGCGAACTATGGTCACCTCAGCGTACTCCACTGGTCCGGGAAGCGGCACATGCGGCTTGCGGACGGACACGGTTGCGGTACGAACTCCAGCCGTGGCGAGAGCGGCGTTGGCGATGAGCTCTGCAGCCTCTTCCAAATATGATATGTGCGTTGCGCCCATGACGCTGCTCACCGCGCGATACAGCGCGACGTAGTCAACAACAATCGGCGGCCGAACGTGGGCGGATACTGAAACGGAGAGGTCCACCTCCACCGGTTGCGCAAGCTCGGCCTCGTGCGGGAGCACTCCCACTCTGGTGAAAAAGCGCATCCCCTTGAGCGCTACCATGTCTTGCATCGCTTACGAGATCTGATCGATGCCGTCACGCAGATCACGCACCAGCTCCAGCGCAGTCGAAACGCTGACACCCGCCGCCTTCACGATCGCGCTGCCCACCACCACGCCGTCCGCCATGCGTGCGACCGTCGCCGCCTGGGCAGGAGTCGACACGCCGAATCCGACGCACACGGGCAACGGTGTTACGGCGCGTACCGCATCGATTGTAGCTGCCAGCTCTGGTGCGATGTCGCTCCGCATTCCGGTCACGCCGAGTCTGCTGATGAGATACACGAAGCCGCTGCCGCTGCGGGCGACCTCCGCCATCCGATCCGGCGGCGTGGTGGGGGCGATAAGCCGGATGAAATCGATTTCGCTCGCGGCAAAGCGGCCCTCCAGCTCGGAATCAGCGCCGAGTGGGAGATCGGTGATGAGCACGCCATCACACCCCGATCGCTTCACGCGCTGGAGCATGTCGCGCCCGGCCGCAAGGAACGGATTGAGATAGCCGAACAACACCACGGGAACGCCGACCGATGCTTCAGCCACCAGGTCCAGCGCGCCTCCGAAAGTCATTCCGCCGTCGAGCGAAGTCTGTGAGCTGGCCTGGATCACAGGTCCGTCTGCGAGGGGGTCGGAAAACGGGACGCCCACCTCGATCACGTCCGCCCCCGCATCGGCCAGACCACGCAGCAGATCGAGTGAGCGGGCGCGGTCAGGATGGCCAGCAGTCATGTAGCAGACGAGCGCCTTCCGGCCACTCGCGCGCAGCAGCGCAAAGCGCTGATCGATTTTGTTAGAGGAGATAGTCGCTGACCCGAATTCCGTAGCGGTCTGGATCCGCCGTCTTGATGATAGTGCGCGCAAACTCGCCGTCCGGGTTGCGCACCGCAAGGTCTGCCTCGACCGGAGGGTCGAGCAGATTACCGCGCGAGTCGCTAACGATGACGATCCGGGGACGCGACAGCAGCTCAGGACTTGTGTTCGCCGCGCGAACCACGGCCAGCTCGAATGTGTCGAGCACGACGAGCGTCCCGGGCGGATAGATGCCGAGTAGCGCAACGAACGCCTTGACCACCACCTGATCCATCCCGCGGCCAGGATTGTCGCGCATCTCCTGAAGCACCGCCGACGGTGGGAACGGCGTGGTTTGATAAGTTCTGCGCGACGTCGCGGCGTCATAGCCGTCTGCAACCGCAACAATCTTGCTCGCCATCGTCAGATTTCGAGGACGGCGTGGTCGCGGATAGCCGGAGAGGTCGCACTTCATGTGATGCTCGTGTGCAACGATCATGGCGCGGTACGGCGGCTCTTGCTGCCCACGAAGCTGGAAGAGCGTCAGCACTCCCATCCATGGGTGCATGGTAATCCTGCGCCAGTCGTTATCGTCCAACTCAGTCGACTTATGGAGTAGCTCAGTGGCAACGCGCGACTTGCCGATGTCATGCATCAGCGCCGCAAGGCCAAGCTCGTACAACTGCAGTTTGTTCATTGCTAGCCGCTTCCCGAGCGCCACGGCGAAGATGCACACGTTCACCGAGTGCGTGTACGTGTACTCGTCGTACTCGCGGAGTGTAGTGAGACCAATGAGCGATGTCTCCTCGTTGAGAACCTCGTCCACTATCGCCTGCACCGCACGCTTGAGCTTCTTCGAGCTGGGGGCGCGCCCCATTCGCACTGAGTGAATCACATCCTTGGTAAGGGCGACGGATTGAGCATACGTGCGCTTCGCCGCCGCCTGTGCTTTCACGCGTCCGACGTTCAGCTCGTCATCTTCAACCGGAGGACCCACTTCGAACGCACTTGTCTTCGCACGGCCGAGGTACTGCGACACGTCTGAGGCGTGCCCTTCCGGCTGTCCTCCCACTGCCTGCATTGTTGTAAGAAAGCTGAGCCAGTCGGGTGACGAGGCGGGGTCGAGAAGGCGCATCGTTCCGACGCCCGCGTCCCGGAATAGCTCCAGCACGCGGGCGAAGCTGGCGTAGTTGCTCAGGTCGAGTCGTAGTCTGGTGCTGTTGACGAAGATGAAATCACCCTGCACCCGCACTTCCAGCTCGCCGTTACCGGAAAGCATTTCGTCCGCCACTCCGGCAAGCTCCGCCAGCGCGCGCTGGACGCTCTGATGTTCGCGCGGGTACAGCTTTACCGAGCGAGCGGCCGCATCGATCGCGGAGAGCAGCGCGCGGCCATCGCGGCGCAGCTGCGCCGTTTCCTGGCGCTCCCCCGCGTCGGAACCAGCGCCCGCCCGCATCGTGGGGGCGGTCACAGCGCACCCTTCAATGCGCGCGTCGCAGCAGTGCGGACCACGACGTCCTTGTCAGCCGCTGCCCGGCGCACCACATCAAGCGCGAGCGGCGTTCCCAAACGGCCGAGCGCGGTCGCCGCCGACGCACGTGTGGCAGGATCTTCCTTGCGCGAGAGAAAGCCTTTCGGCATCAGCACGCTCTCCAAAAACGGGACCGCTGCATCGCGGGCCAATGTTGCATACGCATCAAAGAACGCGGCCCGCTCGGGTCCGGTGCCATCACGCAGGATTGGCCCACGCACGGCGCGCTCGATTTTTGGGAGCGAAGCCCGGTGTTGCCGACGTGCGAGCGCGAGCACAGCGGAAACGCGTGCCGCGCGATCATCGTCGTCGATGCACTGCTCGAGCGCCTGCATAGCCGCGGGAGTTGCGATCTCCGCAAGCGCCGCGATAGCACCTCGACGAATTTCAACGCTGGACGAACCCAGCAACCGGAGCAGCGCCGCGACCGCTGGAACAACGCGTAACTCACCGGCGCGGCGCGCCGCTTCCAGTGCGACCAGCTCGTCCGCACTATCGATCAGCACGGTGAGCTCGGCCGTGTTCGCCGACGCGACGCGGCCTGCAGCCGCCTCCAACATTTCACGCAGTTCAGGCTTTCGCGTTCTGACGAGATGCGTCACCAGCGGTGCGAGCGCACGCCCGTCGAGCTGCGTGAGCAGTACCACCAGGTCATTTCCAGCGGGGATTGCCTCGGCATCTTCGAGCGTCGTGAGGAGCTGGCCGAGCACCTGAGGGTCGCTCATGTGGCGGACCAGATCGCTCAGGCGGACGCGGTGCGCCGGCAGCAATGATGGCATCCGCCCAATGGCATCAGTCGCCTCCTGCAGCAGGTACGTGGCCGAGTGAAACTGCAGCGTGGAGAGCAGCGTCACCAAAAAGGATTCCAGAATTTCGCAGATCTCCTCGCGCACGCCATCGTCGTCCTGAGCCTCGAACGTGTCCAGGAGCGCGGCGATCACCGACGGCCGCATATCGCCTTCGAAGTCTTCGCGGATTGCGTTCTGCAGGTACGCAACCTCGGGCTCTTCCAGGAAATACAGCGTGGGATCGAAGTCCGCAATTCGAGCAAAGGGAGACGAGCCTGTGCCGTACACTCCCGCGTCTGTCTCCTCATCCGGGCGCGCTTTCGTTTCGGTCGACTTCACTCCGCCGCGCAGCAAATCGGCACCCGGCGCGTCCTGTCCGTCGCCGCCAGCCTCGACGTACTCGTAACCCAGATGCGCGAAGTCACACTCCCAGAACAGCGTGACGAGGTCGTCTTCCTCGGAGCCGCGATTGCGAGTTGCGCGAAGGGCGTCGAGAAACTTGGGAAGGTCGGCGCCCTCGAACCCTCTACGCATCTCGAACGAGCGGATTCCGTCCTTGTAGAACATCCACGGCAGGCTCTCGCCGCCGCGTTCGCCCTCGGTGAACACCGCGACTCCGTCGTAGAGAAACTCGTCTTCGGTAATACGCATTTCCACGACATCGAGGTTCGTCCACAGCGCTGACAGCGAATCCCGAAACGCCTCGACGGCACGCGCGTGCATGGGATTGTTGGGCATGTAGAGCTGGTGTGCGCGGACCGCTCTCGCCAGGAGCTTGAGCGTCTCCGAGACTTGCGTTCCGGAGGTGCCCCCCGAGTGCGTGGAGTGGTCTCCGAACGCTACGCCGCCATTCGCCGCAGTTGGCGTGGCCGGTGTCGTCACGTGTTAGACGCGTCGAGGAGAGTTCTTACCTGCGCAACGTCCTTGTCACCCCGGCCACTCACGCACAGAAGAATCGCGTCATCTGCTTTCCATTTACCCGCGGATGCCAGCAGCCACGCCACAGCGTGTGCCGTCTCCAGCGCCGGTATGATCCCCTCCAACCTGCTGAGCGTCTCGAACGCAGCCAGCGCATCGGAATCATTCACCGCGAAGTATTCGGCACGCCCGCTCTCGTGAAGATGTGAGTGCTCCGGACCCACGCCGGGATAATCCAGTCCCGCGGAAATGGAATGCGCCGGGTGCACCTGCCCGTGCTCATCCTGCAATAGGTAGCTGAGCGAGCCGTGCAGGACGCCCGGCACTCCGCGCGCGAGCGACGCAGAGTGGCGCCCGCTATCCAGCCCTTCTCCAGCGGCCTCGACGCCGATCAGTCTGACGCCCGCGTCCGAGACGAACGGGTAAAAGATTCCCATCGCGTTCGAACCGCCGCCAACGCACGCGATCACTGCCGCGGGGAGCTGTCCCGCCTGGGCGAGCATCTGCACCCGTGCCTCGCGACCGATCACGCTCTGGAGATCGCGGACCATGCGTGGGTACGGAGCCGGCCCGACCACTGAGCCGATGATGTAGTGCGTGGTGTCAACATTGGCGACCCAATCCCGGATAGCTTCGCTCGTGGCGTCCTTGAGTGTGCGCGTCCCACAGCTAACGGGAATCACCTCGGCGCCCATGAGCCGCATGCGGAACACGTTGAGCTCCTGGCGCTCCATGTCCGTCTCGCCCATGTAGACCACGCACTGCAGGCCGAAACGTGCGCACGCCGTGGCCGTCGCGACTCCGTGCTGGCCCGCACCCGTTTCAGCAATGATGCGCCGCTTGCCCATGCGCATGGCGAGCAGTGCCTGACCGATCGCGTTGTTTATCTTGTGCGCGCCGGTGTGGTTCAAATCTTCACGCTTGAGGTACACCGACGCACCGATGCGCTCACTCAGGTGTGGCGCGTCACTCAGGGGCGACGGGCGTCCGACGTAATCGCGCAGCAGTCCCTCAAAGGTGTTGACGAACTCCGGGTCGCGCATGGCCGCATCGAATGCGAGCTCAAGCTCGTCGAGCGCGGGGATCAGCGTCTCAGGTACATACCGGCCGCCGAACGCGCCGAAGCGGTGCACCGCTCCAGATGAGATGCTGCCCGCTTCCGCCACTTTGCTACCACCTACACTCGCTGTCACCGCGTCATGCACTCCGAGCCGCTTCTGCGAAGCGACACATTAAGGAATGGTCCTTTACGCCAGGCGCTGATTCCACGCCCGATGATACGTCCACAACGTCGGGCGCGAGCGCCCGGATCGCGCGCGCCACATTCAGCGAGGTAAGGCCGCCAGCGACAACCAACCGCGCACGACGATCGAGACGCGTCACCTGCGCGGCAATCGCTTCCCAGCTAAAAACGCGACCCGTACCGCCAAGTCCAGATGTTCCTTTCGTATCCAAGACGACCGCATCGGCTGTTTGGAACAGCTCCTCCGCGTACGCCGGAAGCTCAACTCCATCCACCCTAACAACTGCCCACACCTCAGACGCGCCCGCTGCTCGCGCGGCCGCAATTCCCGCCCCCGTCGCATCGCCGTGAAGCTGTACCACGTCCAGTGGAACGCCAGCGATTGCAACCCGGAGCGCTTCGACGTTGGATCTGGCGAAGACACCAACTCGCCGGGCCGGCACGCCCCTCATAAACAAGGATGTTGCCTGCTCCATCGTGCGCTCACGCGGCCCACCGGCGAAAATTACTCCAGCGTACTCGGCTTCGAGTCTCACCGCTTCCGCGACGTCCTCGGTCCGGGTCAGTCCACAAAATTTAAGCTGAACCGGCATCAACTAAATCGACCTCCGCCGAATCGGGATGGCGCAGCCGCCCACTCCTGGCGGCACGGACTGACACCAAGTGCGAAACAGCCATGCTAGGGTCCTCGGCCGCGGAGATTGCGGAGCCGACCAAAACTGCGTCGGCACCACATGCTGCGGCCCCCTCGATGTCTGCCTTCGAACTCATCCCGCTCTCGGCCACCGCCACCACCGACACGGGAATCAGCGGAATTATCCGGCAAACCGTCGACGGGTCGATCACGAGCGATTCCAGATCTCGATTGTTGACGCCGATGAGGGCCGCACCGGCCGCGAGGGCAAGCTCGAGCTCCTCCGCATCGCGCACCTCCACGAGAGATTCCAGGCCAATGTACGAAGCGACATCAAGTAGATGCCGCAGCCGCTCCGGCTCGAGGGCACGCACTATCAGCAGCGCCGCAGAGGCGCCCAGCGCACGCGCCTCGTACAGCTGGACCGGGGCAACGTGGAAATCCTTCTTGAGGACCGGTATCGCGACCGCGGCCGTAGCGGCAGCCAGGTCCTCGCTGGAGCCGCCGAAACGCTCAGGCTCGGTGAGCACGGAGATAGCGGCCGCCCCGCCTGCCGCGTAGCGGCGTGCCTGCTCTGAGGCATCGAGCGAGCCATTAATCACACCTTTGGAAGGGGACCACCGCTTGACCTCCGCGATGACCGTTACTGTTTCACGTCTCAGTGCATCGCACAGCGACGGACGCGGTCCCGCCGCCTCGGCGCGGCCGCGCCACTCGCGCTCGTCGGCCGCGAGGGTCGCTGCGCGCCGAGTCGCACTCGCGACCAGCTCGCCGAGCGTGCCCGTGGGCGCTCTCCATGAAGTTTGTGCTTGCGTTTCGGGCATTCTTCGGATAACGTACTCTTCGGCGGCTGTTCGGGGCCAGCCCTGTGTGCCAACCCACCCCGATGGAATCTGGCGATGTCGCTCACTAAGCGCCAACGTGAAATACTGACTTACCTCTCGGAGTACAGCGACGACAAGGGTTACGCGCCGAGCTTCGAGGAGATCGCGGAGCGCTTCAGCTACAGCTCGCTGGCGACCGTTCACGAGCATCTGAGCAACCTCGAGAGGAAGTCGTACATCAAGCGGCGCTACAACGAGAGCCGCGGGATCGAGATTCTCCCGTCGGAGCGGTATCCGCGTTCAGTACATATCCCATTGATGGGGACCGTCGCCGCCGGAATGCCGATCGAGGCAACCGAGCACCAGGAGACCATCGCTGTTCCGGAGGATTTCGTCCGGCACGCGGGGAGCCACTACGTGCTGCGGGTGCGCGGCAACTCGATGATTGAAGATCACATCTGCGACGGCGATTTCGTTGTCGTGAACGATCGCGCCGGCTGCGACAACGGTGAGACTGTCATCGCTCTCATCGACGGCACTTCGGCTACGGTCAAGCGCTTCTACCGCGAGCGGGACGGCAGGATACGTCTTCAGCCGCGCAACGAGTCCATGGATCCTATCTACGTCCACGAGAACGATGTGGCCATTCAGGGGGTGGTTGTGGGTGTGATGCGCCGCTGCTGATCGCCAGCTCTGTGTTCGCGTTTTGCTACGAGCGCGGCAGAGCGTGTCGCAGGCGGCGGAGGGCCGCGGTTGCTGATCCATTGGCAACCGCGGCCCTTGCTGCGTTGAGTCCTTCCGCGTACGAGCGCGCCAGACCAGCGACATAAATCGCCGCTCCCGCGTTCGCGATCACGGCGGCCACAGCACCCGCCGGCGCGTTGCCGGAGAGGCAGTGCTCCACGAGTGCCGCGTTCTCGGCTGGCGAGCCCCCGATCAGATCCGCGGCCGTGGCTCCGACGCTGCCGATTACCTCGGGAGTGATCGTCCACTCAGTAACCGTACTGTCCCGGATCTCGAGCACCCGTGTGCACCCAATGGGAGATATTTCGTCCATTCCCGGCTCACCGTGGACCACGAGAGAGTGAACTGTACCAAGCGCGGCGAGCGCTTCCGCTATTACCGTGAGGCGCGCCGGATCCGCGACGCCCACCACCTGACGCCCAGCAGAGGCCGGGTTGGCCAGCGGTCCGATCACGTTCATAACCGTTGGGACCGCCAGCTCGCGCCGAACAGGCCCAACGTGGCGCATCGCCGGGTGCATACGCGGCGCATACATGAAGACGATACCCGCGGTATCGAATGCGTGACGCATCGACTCCAAACTCACGTCGACACTCACGCCCAGCGCTTCAAGGACGTCGGCGCTTCCCGAGCGCGAGGTGAACGAGCGGTTTCCGTGCTTGGCGATGCGGACTCCAGCTCCCGCTGCGACGAGAGCAGCCGCCGTGGAGATGTTGAAAGTACCGATAGCACCGCCACCAGTCCCGCAGGTGTCGACCACTCCGTCGGGGTTAGGCAACTCCAGGCGAACCATCGCGCGGCGGAGAGCCTGCGCCGCCCCGGCAACCACGTCGGCGGTCTCACCGCGGACCCGTAGACCGGTGAGCAGCGCGGAGATCTGGACGGCAGATGCATCGCCGCGCATGATGACGTCAAAGGCACCGGATATTTCTTCCTGGGCCAGTTCGCGGCCGTACGCCAGAGCGGCAATCACATCGTGCAGCGCCGCCGGTGGGGCAGTCGTAGTCATCTACCTGCCACAGCGATTAACGTGCGGCAGCCGAATCGCTTGTCGCAGACGCCTGGTTCAGCTCGCGAATCGTCTCACGCTGTGCTCGGATGGTGGCGTCCTGCGCGGCCAACTGAATGTGCAGCCGCTCTAGGCGTTCCACAGCGCTGACCACCTGCCCTTCCACAGCAACGAGCCTTTGCGCAGCCGCAGCAGTCTGCCGCTCAGCCAGTGCAAGGGACTCGCGCAACTGCCGGACGACTTCAGTGGTTCCGGCGAGCTGAGCGGCACGCAGGCGCTCGAGCTCGCGCCCCAGGGCCCCGACAGAGCTAGCGTGCTCCGCCCGGAGCCGCGATGTCACGTCGTGCAGGGCCGCAACGGCTTCGAATCGTGCGTCGCGTTCATACAGCCGCACATAGGCAAGCTCGAACAGGCCGGCGAGCGGTTCAGCGCGCTCCAGCAGCTTGGCGGCGGAGCGGCGGCGCGCATCGTAGGCCGCGGTCACCGCTACGAGGGCGCCCTCAACAACGATTCCCTTGAGCAGCAGGCGGAGCTCGCGGCCCGGGAGTTCGACGCCCAGGAGCCGCGCGTACTCGGCTGCCTGGTCCCCAACGTCAACGAAGCGCTGGCCCGTGAGCAGGGAGTAGCGCACCGGGGGCGGCAGATGGTCGAGGGCCACGTGCGCATGGTCCGGCGAAGCGGCCGCCGAGCCAGGCGTATCTTCGCTCAGGAGCGCGCGATTAACCAGCGCTTCTCGGCGTGCATCATAGGTGAGCAGCGTGAAGCCTGTGCTCTTGTCGGGGGCGGCGAGCTCCTGATGCACCGTGGCCAGGGCCGAGTCGGCATCGGCAGCGTGCACGAGCTCGGCAGCGACTGTGGAGAGAGATTTCGGGGGCATGCGGTGCCTGCGAGTTTGGGGTGCTACGCGCAACTTGTCAATCGCGCACTGGGCGGGGCGCCCCGCTGCTACTGCCTCCCCCGGTGGTGCGAGGGGCCGGAGTGCTTGCTTGACATGATGCCCTCTCCGGGTAAGTTCACCGCAATGCCGGAGCGAACCGTGCAACTCGTTCTGCAGTACGACGGGTCGGGGTTCGCGGGGTGGCAGAGCCAACCTGTGCTCCGCACCGTTCAGGGTACCGTTGAATCAACCGCCGAACGGTTGTTGAGGCATCCAGTCAGGATAATTGGGGCTGGCCGGACGGACGCGGGGGTACATGCGCGCGGGCAGTCGGCGCACCTGAATGTGAGCGAGCGGTGGAACGCTGCGTCGCTGAGGCGGGCACTCAACGCCCTGCTCCCACCAGACATCTGGGTTGCCAGCGCACATGATGTTGCTGCGGGGTTCCACGCTCGATACAGCGCTGTGGCTCGGCGATACACCTACGCTGTCGGGACCGACGACGACGCCAGATCGCCTTTCCGGCGCCCCTTCGAGTGGTGCGCCCGGCGTCCGGTTGATCTGGCGGTTCTCCGCAGCGCTGCCGCCATGATTCTTGGCGAGCACCAGTTCTATGGGTTCGCCGTTCACGGCACCGCTCCGGCGACCGACCAACACCGCTGCACCATTACAATGGGAGAGTGGCGCGAGCGCGACGGCGGCCTCGAATTCATTGTCGAAGCGAACCGATTCTTGCACCACATGGTGCGGTTCCTGGTGGGGTCCATGATGGATGCTGGAACCGGGCGCCGTTCTCTGGGATCGTTCGCAACTCTTCTCACCGCATGCGACAACCTGGAAACCTCTCCGCCGGCCCCGGCGCACGCACTTTTTCTGGATCACGTTAGTTATCCTGAACACCTCTACCTGGACAGCCAATGAAAATCTTCGTGCAGAGCGCCTCGCTGCAGCAGATCAGAAAGATCGTAGAATCCGGTTTCGCTGACGGCATCGTGCTCTCGCCAATAGATCTCGCGGCAGAAGACCCGAGCATCGACGTAAAGGACCGGATGGCAGAGATGGCGGAAGAGTTCGGCGTCCCCATCTGCGTGCCGGTCTCGGCGGTGCTGGGCGGCGATGTGTATCGCGACGGCCGGGAACTCGCGCGTGCATCAGACCACGCCATCATTCAGATCCCGTTTCTGGAGGATACCGTGTCAGCCATCCGCAAGCTCGTTGCTGATGGAGTGAGCGTCTGCGCTACGTATGTCTACTCAGGAGCGCAGGCCTTCTTCGCGGCGAAGGTTGGTGCGACAATGGTGTCCGTCGATGTGCAGGACATCGACGCGCACGCGCGACACAGTGCGGAAGCGGTAGAGCAGATCCGTGCGGTTCTGGATCGGTCCGGTCTCGAGTGCGACCTGGCGGTGGGCACCGCCCAGAATTCCGTCAACTTCAGCGACTACCTGCTCGCCGGCGCCGACACCGCAGTCGTTACACCGGAGCTTCTCAACAGCCTGATGCTGCACTCGCTCACTGATCGCGCCGTTGACCGCTACCTGAGTGCGCTCAGCAAACGGCACAAGCCTCGGTCGCTATAGCAATGCGCAGACGGTACGGCTTCACCCTGCTCCTGGCAATATGCGCATGCAAGGGCCGCTCGTCGCAGGCACAGGATGTACGCATTCAACAGCCCGCGCAGAACGCGCCCGTGGATGTATCACGGCGCACGGCAATCACGGCGGCGGTCGCAAGGGTGGGGCCCGCTGTCGTAACGGTGCAGACCGAAGCCGTTCAGCGAGTGGCCGCCGACGCGATGGAACAGTTTTTCGGGGGGCAGTCGGCAGTCAGACCTGTCGCGGGGCTAGGATCCGGCTTCGTGATCAGGGCGGACGGCGTGGTGCTCACCAATGCACACGTGGTGCGCGGTGCCACGCGCGTGTCGGTGGCGCTGCGTGACGGCACCACGTACCCGGCGAACGTGGTCGGGATGGACGACGTCAACGACCTCGCGGTCCTCCGCGTGAAGGCCAGCGGTTTACCAGTCGCGCCGCTGGGCAATTCGTCCACTCTCATTGTTGGTGAATGGGCGATCGCGATAGGCAATCCTTACGGGTTCGTGCTCGCGAACACAGAGCCCAGCGTGACGGTGGGCGTGGTGAGCGGAGTGGGCCGGAATCTCATCGCGGATGCGGAAGGCGGCGGCGTGTCAGTGGACATGATCCAGACAGACGCGGCCATCAATCCCGGCAATTCTGGCGGCGCGCTGGTAGACGCAGCCGGCGAGGTGATCGGGGTGAACAGCTCCATCTACTCGCCCAACGGCGGCTCGGTGGGTCTTGGCTTCGCCATTCCCATCAATCGCGCCGCACGCGTCGCCGATGACCTGCTGGCGCACGGTACGGTGCGGCGCCCCTGGGTTGGTGTGAAGCCGGCGGTCAACGCGCAGCGCACGCCCGGCGAGCGTCCGGCCCCCGGGGTGATCGTCGCCGCCGTTACGCCCGGCTCACCAGCCGCGACCGCCGGCCTGCAACGTGGCGATATCATCGTCAAAACGGGCCCGCGTAACATCCGCAACGCGTACGACTGGCAAGCGGAGCTACTGGAGCTTCGCGTGGGTGACAGCGTGCCTCTCACCGTCCAGCGTGGATCGAGGCAATTCCAGACCAGTGTGCGCGTTGCTGACCTTCCCGAAGTCAACGCTCCGCGCGTGACAGTACTCCACGAGATCCAACTGGTAACGCTGACACCGGCGATTCGCGCCGAAGGCAGCATCCGCAGCACCGCGGGCGCGTACGTGCAGGGTGTAAGCGAACGTGTCAGCTCGCAGATCGGACTAGAGCCGGGCGACGTCATCGTGCAGATCGACCGTTCCAGGATCAGCAGCGCCGACGACGCGGCGCAGGCGCTGAATACGGGGCGCGGCGTGGTGGTGATGTACGTGGAGCGGCAGGGACAGTTCTACTCAACCGAATTCGTCACTCAATAAGTTGGTTAATTCACAGATGCAGGACAGCTACACGTCGCCCCTCGGGTCGCGCTACGCGTCCAACGCGATGCTAGCGCTGTGGTCCCCTTACGAGCGCCACCGCATGTGGCGCGAGCTGTGGATCGCGCTGGCTGAATCGGAACGCGAGCTGGGGGTGGATATACCATCGGAAGCGATCGAGGAGATGCGTCGCGCCGTGGGCGAAATCGACTTCGACGCTGTCGCGGCCTACGAGCGGCGTTTCCGACACGACGTGATGGCACATGTGCACGCCTTCGGTGACGTGGCGCCCACGGCCAAGCGCTTCATTCACCTCGGCGCGACCAGCGCGTATGTCACGGATAACGCCGACCTGATACTGATGCGGCGTGGGTTGATGTTGCTGCGCGAGCGAGTTGTGGACATACTCACCGCGCTGGCCTCATTCGCGCGTGAGTGGCGTGACGAGCCAACGCTGGGCTACACCCACATTCAACCTGCGCAGCTTACCACGGTCGGTAAGCGCGCGACGTTGTGGATGCAGGATTTGGCGCTCGATCTTCACGACCTGGATCATCGCATCGGCTCTCTCCCGTTACGCGGCGTGAAAGGTACGACGGGCACGCAGGCTTCGTTCCTCCGGTTATTCCACGGGGACAACGCCAAGGTGCGTGAGTTGGATCGCCTGGTCACGACGAAGATGGGCTTCTCCGCCTCCATCCCCGTCAGCGGACAGACGTATTCGCGAAAGCTCGACGCTGGTGTACTCAGCGTAGTGGCGGGGATCGCGTCGAGTGCGGCCAAATTCGCGAGCGATATGCGACTGCTGCAATCCTTCGGCGAGATAGAGGAACCGTTCGAGAAAGAGCAGATCGGCTCGTCAGCGATGGCGTACAAGCGCAATCCAATGCGGTCGGAACGCATCAACTCGCTCGCTCGCTTTGTCATATCGCTTGAGTCGAACGCGAACGAGACGCACTCGGTGCAATACTTCGAGCGCACCCTGGACGACAGTGCGAACAGACGGCTGGTACTTCCGGAGATGTTTCTGGCCACGGACGCGATCCTGCTTCTGATGCGGAACGTGAGCGGCGGCCTAGAGGTGCATCCGGCACGGATTCGTCGTCGTGTGGAGGATGAGCTTCCGTTCATGGCCACCGAGGAGATAATCGTTCGCGCCGTGGAGGCGGGCGGCGACCGTCAGGTCGCGCACGAGGTGATCCGCCGGCACAGCGTTGCGGCAGCGACCGCGGTAAAGGATGGCGCACCGCGGAACGACATGCTGGAGCGCCTAGCAGCCGATCCGGATTTCCCGGTTCCCATTGACGACCTGCGCAGCGCTCTGGATCCGCACGATTTTGTGGGGCGCGCGCCGCAGCAGGTAACGGAGTTTCTGGACGAGACGATCGCCCCTCTAATCGCCGCGCACACGGCACTCACGGAAGAGGCGTTGCGCGTATGACGGTGCCCGTGAACGAGGCCGCGCTTCCACTCCCCCTGCTCCGCCGCGGCAAGGTCCGCGACGTTTATCAGGTCGACGCTGATCGGGTTCTCCTCGTCGCCTCGGACCGGGCCAGCGCGTTCGACGTGGTAATGCGCCAGCCCGTTCCGCGCAAAGGTGAGGTTCTCACCCAACTCACAGCGTGGTGGCTCGGGAACGTGAGGGGCGTTCCCCACCACATGATCACGGCTGACACGGACGAGATAGTGGCGTCGGTACCAGCCATAGCGCCCATGCGCGACGCGATCGCCGGACGATCGATGCTTGCGTGGAGTGCTGCCGTATTCCCGGTTGAATGCGTTGTACGTGGATATCTCTCCGGAAGCGGCTGGAAGGAGTACCGGGCCACGGGCTCGCTCGCTGGCGAGGCGCTCCCCGTGGGGTTGCGCGAGAGTGAGGCACTGCCGGAGCCGCGCTTCACCCCAGCGACCAAGGCCGAGGCGGGACACGACGAGAACATTTCTCGCGCGGCGGCGCGCGGCAGGCTGGGCGCGGCCGTGGCTGATCGGCTGGAGGAGCTATCGCTCGGGCTTTACCACTTTGGCAGCGAGGTCGCCGACGATGCAGGGCTGATCCTGGCTGACACCAAGTTCGAGTTCGGCGAGCGCAACGGCGAGGTTATATTGGTAGACGAAGTGATGACCCCCGACAGCTCGCGGTTCTGGGCACGCGACTCCTACCGTCCTGGCAGCACGCCGCCGAGTTTCGACAAGCAGCCGTTGCGTGACTATCTGGAGCTGCTGCGATCCAAGGGGGAGTGGAATGGCGAGGCGCCGGCACCGGTTCTGCCTGGTGAAGTGCTTGCACAGATGAGTCAGCGGTACCTGGATGCCTTCCGCAGACTCACCGGCAAATCACTGCCACTTTCCCAGTCGGCTCCGGCCGCGGGTACGCATACCGCATGAATTTCGCACGTGAAGGATGGCCGTTTATTGGAATCGCCTTCGGCCTCGTCGTGATCGCCGGTTGGGCCGCGCTGCACTTCAAGTCGTGGCCGCTCTGGCTCCTCGCCTTTGTGCTCATCGTTCTTGCACTGTGGTGCGCGTACTTCTTTCGCGACCCCGAACGCACCGGTCCACGCGGACCTACCCTTGTGATCGCACCGGCAGACGGCAAGGTGCTGCTGATCACCGATGTCGACGAACCGCGCTTCATTAAGGGACCCGCGACGCGCATATCCATCTTCATGAACGTCTTCAATGTCCACGTGAATCGATACCCGGTTGATGGGCGGGTCGACTTCACGTGGTACAATAAGGGGAAGTTCCTGAATGCGGCGGTCGAGAAGTCGAGCCTTGAAAACGAGCAGATGTCGGTCGGGATCACGACGCCGTCGGGCGTTCGCATTCTCACCAGGCAGATAGCGGGTCTCATCGCACGGCGCATTATCACCTATAGCAAAACGGGCGACATCGCGCACCAGGGTGAGCGGTTCGGGATTATCCGGTTCGGGTCGCGCGTGGACGTGTTCGTTCCCACCAATTCGGTCATCAACGTCAAGCTGGGCGACATGACAGCCGGTGGAACCACCGTGATCGCGGAGCTCGTTCCTTGAGAGCTGAGGCCGCGGTGCATCAAGGGCGAAAGCGCCGTCGCCCCATGCGTCGCGCGGTAATCATGCTCCCGAGCGGGCTGACGATCGCGAATCTCTTCTTCGGCGTGTTCGCGATTGTATCTGCGTCGCGCGGTGAGCTGAGCCGCGCCGGACTGTGGGTTGTGATCGGCGGCGTCCTCGACGCCTTTGACGGTCGCGTTGCACGCGCCACCAATACCGGTTCAAAGCTGGGATCGGAGCTCGACTCGCTGGTGGACGTGATCTCGTTTGGGCTGGCGCCGGCGATGATCATGTACTACGCAGTGCTCAACCGCAACGGGTGGGATTGGGTCTTTGTCTTTGCATTCGTCGCGTGCGCGGCACTGCGTCTGGCACGCTTCAACGTGGAGCAGGCAGGGCGTGCGAAACGTTACTTCCACGGTCTTCCGAGCCCAGCCGCCGGGCTCACACTCGCGACGTACTACTGGTTCAGTCAGACGACGCTGTACAACGACACGAACATCTCCGACCTCCCGTGGCACGTGATGTTGCGGTTCGTCATGGGCGCACTCGCCGCGCTGATGGTAAGCGATGTTTCGTATCCGGCGGTTCCCACGGTCGGCCTGCGATCGCTGAAGGAAATACTCGGCACTCTGCTCGTGGTCGCGACGATCGTGGGCGTCTTCTTTGTGCCGAAACAGTTCTTCTTTCCCGCCTGCCTTGCCTACGTCGTGTACGGCCTCGGCAGCACGGTGCTTCTTGGGCTGCTGGGACGCCGGGCCGGTGGCGATTCGCCCGTGATCACGCACGGGGATGAGGACGAAGAGTACGGCGAACGGGACGACCAGGATGACGAGGAAGAGCAACCGGAATTGCCAGCCGTACTCCCGGCGAGAGAGGCAAGACCGCACGGACTCGGTGGTGTCCACGGCGACTCCGCGCTCCCCTCTGGTGTAGCTCGCCGCCGGAAGCGCCGCCGCAGACCACGCGGCGATCGTCCGCCGGACCACGGCGGATCGGACGATCAACCGCCGCCTTCACCCTGAGATCGGAGCCCCAGTGACCGTATACCGCGTCCCCGTCCAGATCACGCCGCGCGAGGGAATTCTCGACCCACAAGGCACCGCGGTCGCAGGCGCATTGCGTACGCTCGGGTTCCCCGGTGTGAGGGACGTTCGCGTCGGCCGCTTCGTGACCGTTGATGTGGATGCTGGCGACGCGGCGGCCGCGCGCGAAGCAACGCGCGCAATGTGCGACAAGCTGCTCGCCAATCCCGTGACCGAGGATTACACGATCGACGAGGCTGTGGCCGGGTGAAGTTCGGCATCGTGACGTTCCCCGGCTCCAACTGCGATTACGACGCCTTCCATGCAGTCTCCGACCAACTGTCCCAGCCGGCGGTGTATCTGTGGCACAAGGAACGTGATCTACAGGGTGTGGACGTCGTGATTCTCCCGGGCGGATTCAGCTACGGCGACTATCTGCGCGCTGGTGCGATTGCGCGGTTCAGTCCGATCATGAACGAAGTGATCGCGCACGCCAGAGCCGGACGGCCGGTCCTCGCAATCTGCAATGGCTTCCAGGTAGCGTGCGAGGCCGGGCTCCTCCCCGGAGCGCTGTTACGGAACGCATTTCTGCGCTTCATTTCACGGCCCGCATACCTCCGGGTGGAGACCACAAACACACAGTTCACTAGCGCGTATAACTCCTGCGACGTTCTGCGTGTTCCGGTCGCGCATGGCGAGGGCCGGTTCACCGCTCAACCGGACGCGCTCGCTGAGCTGGAGGATACCGGCCGCGTTGCATTCCGGTACTGCGACAGCGTCGGAGAGATCGTCGCCGCGCAAAACCCAAACGGTTCAGCCAACGCCATCGCTGGAATCATCAACGCGGCTGGAAACGTGCTCGGCATGATGCCCCACCCCGAGCGTGCCGTCGATCCGCTGCTTGGCCCCCCTGACGGAGCAGCGCTGTTCGAATCCCTGCTCGCGCAGGTTTCCGCGTAAGATGACCCCCCCGAGCCAGGTCGATCCGCGTCCGGGAGATCCGGCAATAACTCCCGAGCTGGTGAAGGAGCACGGTCTGACGGCCGAGGAATACCAGCGAGTGCGCAACATGCTTGGGCGCGATCCGACTTTCACCGAGATCGGAATCGTGAGCGCGTTGTGGAACGAGCACTGCTCATACAAGCACTCCAAGAATGTCCTGCGCACGCTTCCAACCGAAGGACAGGCTGTGATTCAGGGACCCGGCGAGAACGCCGGCGTGGTGAGTATCGGCGATGGAATCGCGATAGCATTCAAGATTGAATCACACAATCATCCGTCCGCGGTAGAGCCGTACCAGGGTGCGGCGACCGGAGTGGGGGGAATTCTCCGTGACGTGTTCACGATGGGTGCGCGCCCGATAGCGATGCTCAACTCGTTACGCTTTGGCTCGCTGGAATCCGCACGCAATCGGTATCTCTTCGCGGGCGTGGTGAAGGGCGTCGGCGACTATGGCAACTGCGTCGGTGTTCCCACCGTCGCTGGTGAGATTGTCTTCGATCCTGCGTATGACGGGAACCCACTCGTCAATGCGATGTGCGTCGGCGTTCTTCGCGAGGAAGAGATAATTCGCGCCAAGGCCGAAGGGATTGGCAATCCCATCCTCTGCGTCGGCGCGCGCACGGGACGTGACGGGATTCACGGTGCGTCATTCGCGTCGGAAGATCTCTCCGCGGCAAGTGAGGCAAAGCGCCCGCGTGTACAGGTGGGCGATCCTTTCACCGAAAAGCTGTTGCTCGAAGCGAGCCTGGAGCTCATCCGTAGCGGCAACATCGTCGCAATCCAGGACATGGGCGCGGCGGGGCTCACGTCGTCATCCGCGGAGATGGCCGCGCGCGGTGACGTTGGCGTCACGATCGACACGTCGCGTGTGCCAGTGCGCGAATCGGGGATGACACCGTACGAGATTCTCCTGAGCGAATCGCAGGAGCGCATGCTCGTCGTGGCGCGCAAGGGACGCGAGGACGCTGTAATCGACATCCTGCGCAAGTGGGATCTCGCGGCGGAGGTGATTGGAGAAGTCATCGCGGAGCCGGTGTATCGTGTTACCGAGGGTGAACGCGTGGTGGCTGAATTTCCGGGCTCTGCACTCGTCACGGACTGCCCGCGCTACGACGTTCGCGGCCAGGAAGATCCCGCAGCGGCGGAGCGACGGGCCTTCAATGCGCACGCGGTTGTCCCCCTCGCGGAGGAGAGCGACCCCATCTGGACGCTGCTACAACTGCTCAGTACTCCTACGATCGCGAGTAAGCGTTGGGCTTACCTGCAGTACGACTCCACTGTTCGCACGAACACGGTGATCGGACCCGGTGGTGATGCGGCCGTGATACGCATCCGCGGCACCGACCGCGCAATCGCCGTAAAGACAGATTGCAACGGACGCTACGTTGCGCTGGACCCGCGCGTCGGCGGCAGGATCGCCGTCGCTGAAGCAGCGCGCAACGTTGCGTGCACGGGCGCGCGACCCTTGGCAATCACCAACTGTCTGAACTTCGGTAATCCCACGCGTCCGGAGATCTTCTTCCAGTTCCGTGAGGCGGTCGCCGGCATGGCTGAAGCGTGCGTCGCGTTGGAGACCCCCGTCACCGGCGGCAATGTTTCGTTCTACAACGAGAGCCCGACCGGCGCTGTGCATCCCACGCCGGTGGTAGGAATGGTAGGGGTGATCGATTCGCTCGAGCATATCACCCGATCGACTTTCTCGAACGAAGGCGATGCGATCGTCCTGCTGGGCACGTGCACGGACGAGCTTGGTGGCAGCGAATATCTTGCCTCGATTCACGGTGTCGTCGCGGGCGCGCCGCCAGCATGTGATCTGGACGTGGAGCGCGCGCTCATGGACGCGCTCCACGAAGCGATCGTCGCCGGCTGCATCCGCTCTGCGCACGACTGCAGCGACGGTGGTCTGACAGTCGCTCTCGCGGAGTGCAGCATGGCTAATGCCGACCACATGCTCGGCGTCGACGTCGACCTTAGCACATGGGACAAACTGTCGTTGCGCGGTGTACTGTTTGGCGAGACACAGGGCCGCGTTATCGTATCGTCGCCCGATGCGGAGCGCGTTCTTGCAATTGCCCAAGCGCACGGCGTTCCCGCCACTCGCATCGGTACGGTCGGCGACCTGACCGCCGGCTTTTCTGTTCGGACCCACGGAACCAATCTTTTAGCTTCAGTACAGCGTCTGGCGGAAGCTTATCACATGGCGATACCGCGCATTATGGAATCGGACCCACAGGCCGTCGCCATCGAAGAAACCGAAGGAGTGGTGCCCTAGTATGTGCGGAGTATTTGGTGTTTACGGCCACGATCGCGCGGCCGAGTTGACGCAGTTGGGCCTCTATTCGCTGCAACACCGGGGGCAAGAGTCCTGGGGAATCGTTTCCGTGTTCGATGACGGCGACGCACGCGCCTGGCGCGCGATGGGACTCATCTCCGAGACCCGGGAGAGCGCTGCTGCGAACGACGCACGCGTCGCGATCGGACACACGCGGTACAGCACCGCCGGAAGCTCCAGCATCGAAAACGCGCAACCGGTTCTGGCACGGTCGCGCGGCGGCCATATCACGCTTGCGCATAACGGCAACATCACCAACGCGACCGAGCTGAGGCGCGAGCTGGAAGATGACGGCTCCATCTTTTCCTCCACCACGGATTCCGAGGTGGTGGTGCACCGGGTCGCTAAGGCGTCCGCGCCTGCCCCTGAAGAGCGACTCGCCGCGGCGCTCGCTCCCGTGGAAGGTGCGTACTCCGTCGTCACGGCGATCGGCGGAACGCTTCTCGCCGCGCGTGATCCGCGCGGTTGGCGCCCGCTGGTGATGGGTGAGCTGGACGGCGCAACTGTATTTGCTTCGGAGAGTTGCGCGCTCGATATCGTTGGTGCTTCAGTCATTCGAGAAGTGGCACCGGGCGAGATCGTCGCCGTGAACGAGAGCGGCGTACACTCCTTGTTTCCGTTCGAGCGCAAGGAGGCGCGCAAGTGCGTATTTGAATACGTCTACTTCGCGCGCCCGGACAGCAGCGTGTACGGCGGCTCCGTAGACCGGGCGCGCCGTGCGCTGGGACGGCAGCTCGCGCTCGAGTCACCCGCGCCGGATGCTGACCTCGTGTTCGCGGTTCCCGACTCGTCCAACTCGGCAGCGTTGGGCTTCGCGGAACAATCGGGCGTCCCGTTCGAGCTGGCGCTCATCCGCAATCATTATGTAGGGCGCACGTTCATTCAGCCGGATCAATCCGGCCGTGACGCCAAGGTCAAGGTCAAGTACAATCCTGTGCGCGAGGTGCTGCAGGGCAAGCGTGTGATAATGGTGGACGACTCCATCGTGCGCGGCACCACTACCCGCGGTCTAGTCGCCATGGTCCGCGCGGCGGGCGCCACTGAAGTTCACATGCGCGTCAGCTCGCCGCCGGTAACGGGACCGTGCTACTACGGTATTGATACGCCAAATCGCGAAGATCTTATCGCCGCCAACTTCACCGTCGACGAAATCGCGCAGCATATCGGAGTTGACTCCCTGGGTTATCTGTCGCTCCAGGGAATGCTGAACGCCGTGCCGGATGGGCCGGACGGATTCTGTCACGCCTGTTTCTCAGGCGACTACCCAACACCACCGCCTACTGATCCGGAGAAGCTCCGTTTCGGTTGTGGCTGCTGATCCTATGACGCAGAAAGTTTTCTTCTTCGGTGGTGGCGCGGCCGAGGGCACTCGGAACATGAAGGCGATGCTCGGCGGCAAGGGTGCAAATCTCGCCGAGATGACCAACCTTGGTGTCCCGGTCCCGCCCGGCTTCACGATCGCGTGCCAGGAGTGCATCAGCTACCTGGAGCACGGGACATACTCCGACGCGCTCCGAACGGAGGTCGAGAAGAACGTCGCGCAGCTGGAGCAGGTCGCCGGTAAGCGCTTCGGCGATGTCGGTAACCCGCTGCTCGTATCTGTGCGTTCCGGTGCCCCTGTCTCGATGCCCGGAATGATGGAGACAATTCTCAACCTGGGGCTCAACGACAGCACCGTCGTCGGACTGGCGCGGTCCAGCGGCAATGCGCGCTTTGCATACGACTCGTACCGACGCTTCATCCAGATGTACGCCGACGTCGTACTCGGCGTACCTCAGAGCTCGTTCGAGCACCTGCTCACCGCCAAGCGCATGACTGCCGGCGTGGACACCGATGCCGAGCTGAGCGAGGATGCGCTGCGAAACCTCGTGGAGGAGTACAAGGCGATCGTCCGCAATCGTACTGGTAGTCCCTTTCCAGCTGATCCTATTGTGCAGCTTTGGGGCGCGATCGAAGCGGTGTGGAAGTCGTGGACGCTGAAAAAGGCACGCGATTACCGTAAGGTGAACGACATCGCTGACACCCTGGGCACCGCCGTCAATATTGTGTCGATGGTGTTCGGAAACCTGGGCGACGATTCAGGCACCGGCGTCGCATTCACCCGCGATCCGTCCACGGGAGAGAAGCAATTCTACGGCGAGTTCCTCGTGAACGCGCAGGGCGAAGACGTGGTCGCTGGAATTCGCACTCCAATTCCCATCGACCAGATGGAGACGATGCTCGCCGAGCCGTACAAGCGGCTGATGGAAACGCAGGCTCGGCTGGAGCAGCACTACGGCGACATGCAGGACATCGAGTTCACTGTCGAGCGCGGCGCACTGTACCTGCTGCAGACACGGACGGGCAAGCGTACCGCTGCTGCCGCCGTTCGCATCGCGCGCGACATGGTTGCCGAAGGAGTGATCACGCGACGCGAGGCAGTTCGCCGCGTGCCGCCAGGGGATCTGGACCAGCTGCTGCATCCGATCATCGACCCTGCCGCACGTGCGGTCCCGCTGTGCGTCGGCCTTCCGGCAAGTCCCGGCGCATCCAGCGGAATTGCGGTGTTCGATCCCGATATCGCCGAAGCCCGGGCCGCGGATGGAACCGCTGTGATTCTCGTTCGCGAGGAAACAACACCGGAGGATTTCCACGGTATCGTAGCGGCACGCGCCGTACTCACCGCACGTGGTGGGATGACGAGCCACGCGGCCGTTGTTGCACGCGGCATGGGCAAGTGCGCGGTGGTGGGTTGCAAGGAGATCCAGGTAGATCTGGAGCACCGCCGCTTCGTTGTGGGCAGTACCACGGTCTCGGAAGGCGACTACATCACCCTGGACGGTGCGACGGGGCGCGTCTTTCTGGGCGCACTCCCCACGATTCCGAGTGAAGTTGTGCAGGTAACGAACGGCACGCTGGCCCCTTCGGCCGCGCCGCTGTACCAGGCTTACGCTGAGCTGCTGGAATGGGCAGACGCCGAGCGCAAGCTCAAGGTACGCGCCAACGCTGACACACCCCGCGACGCGCGGGTTGCGCGCGGCTTCGGCGCCGAAGGCATCGGGCTCTGCCGCACCGAGCACATGTTCTTTGAGGGTGATCGGATCCATGCGATGCGCGAGATGATCGTTGCCAGGGACGAGGCCGGTCGACGCCGCGCATTGGCCAAGCTCCTCCCGATGCAGCGCGTGGACTTCGAGGGAATCTTCGAGGAGATGGACGGTTTCCCTGTCACGATCCGCCTGCTAGACCCCCCGTTGCACGAGTTCCTCCCCCACGGCGGCGAGGAGAGCAAGTTGCTCGCCCGCACCCTTGGTGTTCCGCGCGCCGATCTGCAGCGCATCGTCGAGGGGCTCCGTGAGACCAACCCGATGCTCGGCCACCGTGGGTGCAGGCTTGGAATCACCTACCCAGAAATAACCGAGATGCAGGGGCGGGCGATCTTCGAGGCGGCGGTTCGCGCCAAACGCCGTGGAATCGATGTCCGGCCGGAGATAATGATCCCGCTAGTATCCACCTTGGCAGAGTTCAACCATCAACGGGCCATCCTCGAACGCGCTGCCGAGCAGGTCTTGGGAGTGATGGGTGAAACAGTTCCGTATCTGATCGGTACAATGATCGAGCTACCGCGGGCGGCTCTCACCGCCGGCGCGATTGCGGAAAGTGCGGAATTTTTCAGCTTTGGTACCAACGATCTGACCCAGACCACATACGGCTTGAGCCGCGACGACGCCGGCCGCTTCCTCCCAGCGTACGTTGAAGCAGGCATTTTCGCGGACGATCCGTTCCAGGTCCTCGACCCAATAGGAGTGGGGCGGCTCATCCGGATGGCGGTCGAGGATGGCCGAAGCGCCCGTCCTGGCATTAAATTGGGCATCTGCGGCGAGCACGGAGGCGAGCCGCGTTCGGTGGCGTTCTGCCACTCGATCGGCCTCGACTACGTCTCATGCTCTCCATATCGCGTCCCTATCGCCCGGCTCGCTGCCGCTCATGCCGCTCTTGATGACTCCGCTGGGCGGTAGCATCTACAGTCCCGGCGCAGTCGGTCCGATTCCGCTCCGCGGGTCGGAGCGTCCACTTCGTATCGCACTCGTAACGGAGTACTACTATCCGCACCTGTGCGGCATCTGTGAGCACGTTCACTTCTTCGCGCACGAAGCGAGGAAGCTGGGGCATCACGTCGATATCATTACGTCCAACCTTCCCGGCGCGTTGCCGCAGGAAGGGGTCATTCGCCTCGGCCGCAGTCAGCCGGTGTATGCCAACGGTTCCCAGGCGCGCTTCACGGTGGGGATGTCGCTGCGAAAGGACATGCGCAGCGTGCTTCGCAACGGCCGGTACGACATAGTACACGCTCATTCTCCGCTCAGCCCCGTCCTTCCAGTGCTCGCCATAGAAGAGGCCGACTGCCCTACCGTCGGAACCTTTCACACCTATTTCGACAAGTCGATAGCATACCAGCTGGGCCAGAAATACTTCCAGCGACGGCTGGACATGCTGGACGTAGCAATTGCGGTCTCGCACTCCACGACCATCGCTCTGGAGCGATACTTCGAGGCTGATTGGACCATCATCCCGAACGGGATCGACGTGGACCTGTTCAATCCGCACGCGCCGCCGCCGCCCGGCATAAGGCGCGACGTTCCCGCGGTTCTCTTTCTCGGCCGCTTCGATCCGCGCAACGGGCTCACCACTCTGATCGAGTCGTTCAAGAGGGTGCGGGGGAAGAATCGCGAGGCGCAGCTAGTGGTCGTCGGGGATGGACCGCTTCGAAAACACTACTTTCGCGCTGCGGGTAACGACCCCGACATCACCTTCGTCGGTTCGATCCTCAAGGGACGGCCGAGCTACTACGCGCATTCAGCGATGTACGCCTGCCCCACGACCAAGGCATCGTTCGGGATCACCCTGCTCGAATCGATGGCGTGTGAGACGCCGGTGGTCTGCTCCGACATACTTGGGTTCCGGGACGTGGTGCAGGACGGACGCGAGGCGCTCATGGTTCCCTGCGGTGACCGCGACGCCCTCGCAGACGCTATGGTATCACTGCTGGACGATGAATCACTGCGAGTGCGGCTCGGAAAGACGGGTAGACTGGAAGCCGAGCAGTACGCGTGGCCGCGGGTCGCCGGCCGGGTGCTCGCGCTTTACGACAGCGTGCTCGCGAGACGATCGGTAGCTGCGTGATCCTGCAACTCGCCGGTGCCGCGGTGGCGGCGGGAACCGCAGCACATGGGGCATTTCACCGCAACAGTGGCGTTTTCGGCCGAGTCGTTCGGCGCCTGCCCACCGACGCAAACGAGATCGCCCTCACCTTCGATGACGGTCCAAATCCGTATGCAACGCCGCTGATTCTGGACGCACTCGCCGCCAGCCAGACTAGGGCGACGTTTTTTTTCCTGGGTCGGCACGCGGAGCGTTGGCCGGAGCTGGTGCGACGCGCGGCAGTTGAAGGGCACCAGATCGGGAATCACGGCTTTTTTCATCGGAAGCTCCACTTTCGGAGCGCCGAGTACGTACGCGATGATCTCACCCGTGGTAAGCGCGCGATCGAGGCTGCTGGCGGCGGAACTCCAGCTTTCTTCCGGGCGCCGCACGGCTTCCGAAGCCCGTGGGTCACCAGCATCGCGCGCAGTCTTGGTGAGCAGACGGTTGGCTGGTCGCTAGGCGTGTGGGACAGCGATCGCCCCGGTGCGGACGCGATCGCGGAGCGCGCGACCAGGCAGGTCCGAGCCGGAGACATCCTCCTGCTGCACGATGGGGACGGCTACGACCCGGTGGGCGACAGGTTGCAGACTGCAAAGGCGCTCCCCATGATAATTGATGCGCTGACACTGCGCGGCTACTCTTTCAGCTTGCTTCCCAGATGACCAAAGCGCAGATCGCCCGTGTCGTCCGAGTGGCGGTCTCACTTGCGATCGTCGTCCTGCTCATTGTTTTCGCTAGGACGGTCAACTGGTCCCGAGCGTGGCAGGCCATCATCACCGCCTCTCGACCGCTGCTACTCGCTGCTCTGGTCGCCAACCTGTTATCGCTGATGGCGCGTGGCGTGAGGTGGTGGATACTCCTGCGCGAAGTTGGGTCTCCCTCGCTGATGCTGGCAATGAAGGCAACCTTCGCGGGCGCCGGCCTGAACAACGTGCTCGTCGCTAACGGTGGCGACGCGGCACGGGTGGTCTTCGTGACGCGTGCGAGCGGCGTCCCGTCTTCGCGCGTGATTGCCACGGCGGCCCTGGACCGGCTCTTCGACCCGGTCGGCTTTCTTGCGCTGCTCGCGGTTGGCGCTGTAGCGTTCCAGCTCCCACCAGAGTTGCAGCGGTTGCGCTGGCCTGCAGTGGGCGCGGTTGTTCTAGTGGCGATACTTCTAGTCTGGCTGGTGCGCTCAGCTCACAGGGTTGCGCCGGAACACCTGCCCGAGCGCCCAGAAACGCCGCGCAATTGGCGTGGAAGATCAAGAGCGTGGCTGGTGGAGTTCGGCGGGAGCATGCGTGAGCTCGCCAGTGGTCCACGGGTGATCTGGATTCTCCTGCTCACGATCGCTGCCTGGGTCGGTCAGCTGGCGACCTTTGCGCTCGCGGCCAGCGCGGCCCACGTGCCACTTTCGCTCCCCGGAAATCTCGCGACCCTTCTGGCGGTAAACGTGTCCTTGGTGATCCGGGCGACGCCAGGGAACGTGGGATTCTTCCAGTTCGCGTATGCGCTGGCGGCGAGTGCTTTCGGCGTGACGAAAGCGGCCGCGATAGCAGTCTCGGTGCTGATCCAGGCGCTACAGATAATCCCGGTGACGATCCTGGGCGTCGCGCTGGCGCCGGAGTTCATCTTCAGACGCAAAACAAAAGTGCCGGACGCGGCTGAGAAGCCGGTCCGGCACTTTTCACTCAGCTTTCAATTCAGTGGAGGCGCGGGGATTCGAACCCCGGTCCGAAGCAAGATTCACTACAGCGTCTACGTGCGTAGCCCCCTCGTTCGTCTCTCCAACCGCGTCCCAGGAGGCGGGGCTATGGTTGGACAAGGTCTCTAAAGCTTCGCAAGTCGAGGGAGACCGCCCCGCCCCGCTATCCCGAATTTGCGATACTCGACCGGCGCGTCAGGAGCGCTCCAAATCGAGCAGGTGCATTACACTACGCTAAGCGCAGGTTACGCAGCCAGGGCCAAGTTGTTGTTGGCAGTTGTAAATAATCCCAGATTTTTTAACGAGGATCCAGGATCCTCGGCACGCGGCCACAGCTTCACCAACCCCGTCGAAGCCGGTCGCCCCCGTAGAAGAAATATAACACGTCCGCGTCGCCTGAGAAAGCACATCAAGCTGGCATAGCCAAGCCGTTGTACCGTCTAATCATGCAGTGTCCGATACCACCCTGTTCCGCCCGCCGCGCTTGGCCTCGTACAGCGCACGGTCCGCGACGGCAAAGAGATCGTCTCGATCGCGCGCGCCAGCTGGGTACGCCGCCACACCAAGCGATATTGTGATTGGGATCTCCCTCCCCTGCACAACGAAGGGGCGCGCGCTGACTGCCTGTCGCAGCCGTTCGGCCAGTTGGCACCCACCGCTCAGCTCGGTCTGGGGCAGGAGAAAAGCCATCTCCTCGCCGCCGTAGCGGGCCAGCAGGTCGACGGTGCGAACCTCTTTCTGTAAGGTGGCAGCAACCTGCTGAAGGATCTGGTCGCCAGACTGATGCCCGAACGTATCGTTCACGTGCTTGAAGCGATCGATATCTACCACCACTAGGGCGCACGAGCCACCGAACCGTTTGGTCTCGACCACGATGCGGGTGAGCCGTTCCTCGAACTGCTGCCGATTGGCTAGGCCGGTAAGCGCATCGGTGCGCGCCCTCCTGTTGATCTCCTCGATCTCCCAAACAGTTTCCAGCGCCGCTGCGCCGAGGAGGCCGAGGAGTCGGAGGTGCTTCGCGTCGGTAGGAGAAACCGGAGCCGCGGCATCGTTCTCCATAACAAGTGCGCCGATCACTCCTTCCGTTCCGCGTAGCGGGATAATGGCCAGTGCACCGAGGGTGCGCTCCGGTTCATCGCCGCCGTAGACGCGCAGCAGGGAATCCCTCCCAGCGGCGCTCTCCGTCATGACCGGTTTGCCGTCCAGGCACGCGGCCCCTGTCTCGCTTGACGAAGACACCGGCCAGCCCGCACTGACGAGGTGGCCTCTCGTCGCATACGCCACCTCGCCGACTCGGGTGGCGCTGAACCACCGCACCAGCGACACGCGCCGCGCGCCGGTCATATGTGAGGCGGCCGAGCAGAGCGAGAATCCCAGCTCCTCAACGGTGCGATGCTCGTGCACTTGGGCGGCGGTGAGCAGCAGCAGATCAGCATGCCTCTCCGCGCGGTTCCCTGCGGCCTGCGAGTCGAGGAGCGACCGAACAGTGAGAATCCGCGCGGCAAACCGCGGGAGCCAGCGCCGCAACTCATCGCGCTGCATCCGAAGGTCGCCGTTTATACCACTTGCCCCGATACTGCTCACGCTCAGAATGAGGCGTAGCTCATCGGTCGCTATTACCGGCGTTGCGGCGAAGTGAACCACGTCGCCGTCAGTACACATTTCACCTACGGACTGCTGTGCCGCCCACGCGACGAGGCCGGCGCCCTTCGCGTCCAGCTGCGGAGCCGAACCGTCGACAGCGGAGTGCTGCACCAGAATGGGCGCTACCGCAGAGGCAGTAGCGTTCCACAACGCTGCGCACGAGGCGCCCGTCAGATCCCGGACGTCAGTCAGGATGTCTATGATCGGCCCGCTGGACACCGGTGGACCTATGCCGCGGCGAGAACGTTCTCGCGATCGCGAACTGGCCGCGCGAGGTACTCTCCAAATATGTCTTCGATCTGCTCGACCGTTTGCACGGCGTACAGGAGCTTCCGCAGCTCTCCCGAGCCTGGCAGTCCTTTCACGTACCACCCCAGGTGCTTCCGAAATTCGATCGCAGCGCCGCGCGGATCGGGATCGAAATCCGCGGCCATGCGCGCGTGCTCGACAGCCAGCCCCAGACGCTCGCGCACTGCCGGTGCTTCGCGTTTAGCACGACCGTTTAGAAGATCGCGGGTCTGGTCGAAGATCCACGGCTGGCCGAACGACCCGCGCGCTATCATCACGCCAGCGCAGCCGGTCTGTTTGTACATGGCGATAGCGTCCTCGGCGGTCTTGATGTCACCATTACCGAGGACCGGGATGTCGAGCGCATCCACGACGGCTGCGATCTCGTCCCATCGGGCGGAGCCGCTATACATCTGCGCACGTGTGCGCGGGTGCAGCGTCAGGACCGTTGCACCCGCATCCTGGCAGCGCAGCGCAATCTTGACCGGGTCGCGCATCTCCTCGCTCCAACCACTGCGGATCTTTACCGTTACCGGGAGGCTCGAAGCACCGCGAACGGCGCGGATCACATCCTCCACAAGCGATAGATCCTTGAGACATCCCGAGCCGCCGTTGCGCTTCACAACTTTCTTGACTGGGCAGCCAAAGTTGATGTCGATGAACTCCGGGTTGAACACGTCGCTGACGAGTGCCGCGGCGTCGGCCATGGCGGCCGGCTCCGCACCGAAGATCTGCACTCCGATTGGGCGCTCGTCCGCGCCGAACCGGAGCTTGGCCAGCGTCGCCGCGTTCTCCCGCCTGATCGCCTCGGCAGACAGAAATTCGGTGACGACGACGTCGGCGCCGAATCGACGGCAAATCCTGCGAAATGGCGACTCCGAGACTCCCGCCATCGGAGCGAGGTAGAGAGGCGTGTCCTCTTCAAGTGCGAACGGAAAGCGGCCCATGCAGGAGAAGCTAATGTTCAGCGGCACGGGCGGCAACGCATTTATTTGACAGTACCCAGGGGGCGAAGTAGCTTGCACGGTTCAGCATGATCGCCCGCCCCTGCCGAACGCAATGGAACTACGCGAGTTCTTCTCAGAAGACGCTATATCGCTCGACCTCAAGGCCGACAACAAGGATGACATCCTTCGCGAGCTAATCTCTCTCCTTAAGCTAGACGATAAATCCGAGGGGATGCTATTCAAAATGCTCAAGCGCCGGGAGAATCTCGGCTCGACCGGCATAGGCCGCGGGATAGCAATCCCGCACTGTAGATCACTGGTGGTCAACAAGCTCCGCGTCGCCTTCGGGCGGA
>JBPCQO010000154.1:0-6581 GCA_050998035.1 Gemmatimonadaceae bacterium
GAGGTTCTCCGCGAGCTCGGGCGCGGCGGCATGGGGATCGTGTACCTCGCTCGCGAGCGGGCCACGGGACAGGAGCGTGCGATCAAGGTCATCCACCGCAAGTTCCTGGGCGACGAACAGACGGTCGCCCGGTTCGTGCACGAGGCGCACGTCGTCATGCAGCTGCAGCATCCGCAGATCGTCCGGATCCACTCCGTGGAGCAGCTGGACGACGCCGGTCTGGCGCTGGTGATGGATTGGGTACCAGGGCGCACCGTGAAGCAGATTATCCGGGATGAGGGTCCGATGCCGTTCGCGCAGGTCGAGCGTATTCTGGACGACATCGCCGATGCGCTGGGCTACGCGCATGCACGCGGGATCGTGCACCGTGACGTCAAGCCGGAGAACATCTTCGTCGACGAGACCACTGGCCGTGCGCTGCTGTCCGATTTCGGGATCGCGCGGTCGATGCACGCCGAAACAAGCCCGACGCTGACTGACTTCGTGATCGGGACGCCCGCGTACATGGCGCCCGAATTGATCGACAGCGACGTCGTCGACGGGCGCAGCGATCTGTACAGCCTCGGCATGGCAGGGTGGGAGATGCTGTCCGGCCAGCGCCCCTGGGGCGGTGGATCGCTGTACGACATCATCGACCGAAAGAAGCACGACGAGCTTCAGCCCATCGACACGCTCCGCCCCGATGCACCCGTGCGGTTACTCGCAGCGCTTGACGGGCTGACAGAAAAGTCACCGGTAAGAAGGTGGCCCACGGCGGAAGATTTCCGCATGCAGCTCGGGAGCACGCCCGTAGAGCGGCGCGGTCTGATGGAGCCGGTTGACACCATGTCGTCGGACACGGTCATGATCCGGCGTCCGGTGCGCCATCTCCCCCGGCAGGCGCCGCGTCCCGCCATCGCACGGATCTGGCCCGTGGTCGCGGCGGCTGCACTCATGATCAGCGCCACACTCGTATTCGCGCGCCAGCAGGGTGGATTTGCTTCGCGCCCCGAGCCCATCGCAGCACCTGCGGCGTATAGAGCCGCAGCTGCGCGGCAGTCTGGGATGGGTAATAATGCTGGCCAGCTCGGCGGTACTGCGACCGGCGATCTGAGCGCCAGCGGCGCCGGCGGGCTCGTGGGTGCTCGGCACGACACCTTCGGCGTTGGTGTCGTCCCCGCAGAAGGCTCGCGGGAGAGTTCCAACGACGCACTGGCGGCGGCGGCTGGTGCGCTCAGCTTTCGCCTGGTGCCGCCGGCGATGATGGGCTCGGTCGATGGTTTGCGTTCCGACGGGCCCATATCTCTCTCCATACCATCGTCCATCGCACCTCCAAAGCACATTGCGGTCAGGGCGGAGTCCACAGCGCTGCCAGCGATGTCGCCGGGCGCTGCTCCGTCAGCCGTTGCGGACAATACCGCGGCTGGCGCTGCCGCCCGCACGGTCGCAGCCCGCCACTTTTCCATCGTGCCGGGCGCTGCCCACACGTGCATGCTATCGTCCGACGGCGAGGCGTACTGCTGGGGGAGTAATAACCAGGGCCAGCTCGGCACCGGCGGGACGGAGAGGAGTGCCGCTCCGGTCGGTATTCCCGTGAACGTACGCTTCTCGAGTTTGGCGCCGGGGCTGTCACACACGTGCGCGCTCACGCCTGTTGGGGCCGCGTACTGCTGGGGCGGTAATGACCACGGCCAGGTTGGAGATGGCAGCTCTGTGGAGCGCACAGCTCCGGTACGCGTCGCGGTTCGCCGCTCCTTCGTCTCCATCGCGACCGGCGCCCAGCACAGCTGCGCATTAACGGCCGACGGACACGTCTTCTGCTGGGGCTCTGATGCGCATGGCCAGTTGGGCGATGGCGGCAACAGCGATCGAACGTCGCCGGTCGCGGTCACTGGCGGCATCAATTTTATCGACGTAGCAACGGGGTGGAATCACGCCTGCGCACTCAACGACGCGGGCGCCGCCTACTGCTGGGGTTCCAATGACGCCGGCCAGCTCGGTGACGGCACCACCATCGACCGGTCCACTCCGACTCCGGTGCAGACAAATATCCACTTCGTTGCTCTCACCGGCGGGAGCTCGCATACGTGCGGCCTCACGGCGGCAGGAGCTGCGTACTGCTGGGGTCAGAACCGGTTTGGTCAGGTCGGTGACGGCACCACCCTCCGCCGCTCCACTCCCACGGCTGTCGACGATAACGAGCGATTCGCGTCCATTTCTGCCGGCGGCGTGCATACCTGCGGCGTCACGCGTGATCATGTGGCCGAGTGCTGGGGCCGCAACAGCTACGGGCAGTTGGGCGACGGCTCGTCAACGGACCGGACTCGCCCCACGCGTGTCTCGGGCGGCCACAGCTTCGCGACCGTCAGCGCGTTCGGTGCCCACACCTGTGGCACCACCAGTACTGACGAGCTGTTCTGCTGGGGCTACAATCTGGAAGGCCAGCTTGGAGACGGCACTCGCGAACAGCGCTCACGTCCGGTCTATGTGGAGAAGCCAGCAGCATGAACAAGCTGAATAACTCAATGGAGACCATCCATGAGGACTAGCCGCGTGCCGATCGTTGGCAGAACGACGCGCTTGCTCGCGCTCTTCTGTTCCGTCGCGATCGCTGGCGCCGTGGCTGGTTGCGGTGGCGGTTCGGAGCCCAGCGCTCCAACGGCGGCCACTACAGCCGCGGCCGTCGTCGTGGTCACTCCGTCGAGTCAGAGCTTGGCCGTCGGCGCCACGCTCCCACTTCAGGCGCAGGTTCAGGACGCAGCCGGCCAGCTGGTGCGTGATGCAACTGTCTTCTGGTCCAGCTCCGATACTACTGTCGCGACTGTCTCCTCTGCCGGCGTGGTGAGCGCGAAGGCTGTGGGTACGGTCCAAATCGCGGCCAGCGCTGGAGGGAAGTCTGCCGTCGCGACCCTGGCCGTGCTCCCCATTCCTGTCGCCTCGGTTTCCGTTCTGCCGGCCAACGGCACTATAGCCGCCGGCGCTACCTTGGCCCTAAGCGCCGTCACGTACGACGCTGCTGGAGTGGTACTGCCCGGTCGCCAGGTGCTCTGGGCTACCAGTGCACCTCAGATCGCGACGGTCGACGCATCAGGAAACGTGCGGGGCGTTGCGGGTGGAACTGCCACCATTACCGCGACCAGTGAGGGAAAGAGCGGTGCATCCACGCTCACCGTTACCGTTCCTCCTCCGCCAGTTCCTGTGGCTTCAGTCACTATAGTTCCCAGTGCCGTGTCGGTCGCAATCGGCCAGACTACGACGCTGACTGCGGTGACTCGCGATGCAGATCAGAACACGCTCGCAGGCCGTGCCGTGGTGTGGTCATCAGCCAATTCGGCGGTAGCAACTGTTGACGGGTCAGGAGTCGTGAAGGCTGTCGGCAACGGGAGCGCCGCCGTGACCGCGACCAGCGAGGGCAAGACCGGAACTGCTCAGGTGATCGTGGTCTCTGCCGTGGTGTCACCACCGCCCACTCCGGCCCCGCTACCTGTAGAGTCGGTCGCGGTCAATCCGGCCAGCGGCACCCTGACGGTTGGCGGCACCCTGGCGCTCTCCGCGACCACTCGGGATGGCTCGGGCAACACGCTGTCCGGACGCGCGGTCGCGTGGTCATCCAGCGCTTCACAGACGGCGACGGTCTCGTCCAGCGGCTTGGTTACCGCAGTAGCCGCTGGCAACGCAACGATCACCGCCACCAGTGAGGGGAAGACAGGCTCGGCTGTTATTACGGTGCAGGCACCGGCTCCTGCGCCGGTTGCGACTGTCGTCATCACCCCTGCGTATACCACGATGGCACGGAATAGCACGCTCACTCTCACCGCGGTGCTGAAGGACGGAAATGGAAACGTTCTGACGGGTCGCACGATCGTGTGGACGGTAGATGACAGCAGCGTGTCAAAAATAGAATCCACGGGCAGCTCGACCGCTAAACTCACCTCCTTTAACAAGAAACAGCCGATACTGGCAACCGCGACGTCGGAAGGACAGCACGCCAATTCCTTGATCGTCGTGCAGTAGTGTCCGCGCAAGGCACGGCCGCGCATCGGAGTGCTCGTGGGGCTGTGACTGCATTTGCACCCACCATCGTTCCCGCGCTGCTCATGGCGCTCGCGGCAGCAGTCACGTCGGTTACGCCTGCCATTGCGCTGGGACAGAACTCCGCGGGCTCGTCACCGCAACTGGACAGTGTGCGGGCTGCGTGTTCCAATGTGTCTCTACCGGTGCGCCCAGCGGAGGCGCAGCGTCGTGCAGCGCGTGATCTTGCGGCCCGTGCGCAGGAGGCGGCAATCGTCGACGACAACGCGACTGCGCGCACGTTGTATGAACGGGCCGAGAAGCTCGATCCGAGCGATGCGACCACCGCGTACGCGCTGGCCCGGTCGTACGAGACAGCCGGAGATCCGCGTGCGCTCACGGAGTACTGCCGCTTCCTAGCTCTTGCACCGACTGACCCGGAGTCAGCTGACGTTCGCCAGCGGGTCGCATCGCTCGCCGCTCAGCTTGCGGCGCGCAACGCAGCGGCAGTCGCGGCTTCGGTGCCGGCGAGCAGCCCCGCGCAGAGTGCGGGAACTGCGTTCACCCTGGGACTGCTGTTCCCCGGGCTCGGCCAGTACTACACCCACCGTCCCGGTGCTGGCGTTCTCTTCACGGCCGCTGCCACTGGCGCGCTGTTGTACTCAACCCAGAGCCGCACCGTCACGGTGCAGACCACCCAGACAGCCATCGATCCCAATGGGAAGTCGTATCAGTATCAGGTCGCGTCGACGCACAGTGAATATCCAAATGCCGCTGCCGGAATTGCAGTTGCCGCATCCATCTCATTGATCGGCGCGATCGAGGCGTACGTGCATGCTCGCAGCGCTGGAGTTGACGAGCCGACATCTATTGCACAGGATCGCACCGCCCGCGAGCCTGCAATTGCAGCTATCGTGACGCCGATCGGAAGTGCAGTTGGATTCGGGCTGAGCATCCCTGTGGCACTACAGCGTTAGAACTTGGCGTTCGATCTCCACTGCGCTTCAGCACCACGCTAGGACCAGCACGGCGGAACGGACAGAATCGTCGCTGTGTGGGCCAGTATTCCAAGTATGAACGCCACGCTGGTCAGCAGTCCAGACAGCGCCATGAAGCGCGTTCTGCCCTCGCCCGTGTCCAGAGCCCAGGATGAGTGTCCGCCTGTCTCCTCGCGCGTCTGCCGCCACACATGCACGGCGACCAGCCCCGCGGCGATCGCAACAACCAGCGCCACCACGCTCACCGCCATTGTAATCCCCCAGAGTGCACCGTGCCCGATTGTGGGCGAAGGGAGCGGGTACAGCCGCGGGTAGCATGTGTGCGCCGCGATTGGATAATCAATGAGTTCCTGTACACTCCAAGCTGCTGGTGCGCCGAACAGTCCGAACCAGAGTGGCAGTAGCCCGATGGCGTTGCGCGCCGGCGCGGGATGGCTCGGCTCTCCCGAGCCTGCCGCCTGCGTATCGCCCCGCTCGGCATTTCTCGTCTTCTGTGCCATCAACGGCTACCCCAGATACGGTGAGATGTACAGCGACGTGAATACAGCGATCCAAACCGCGTCGACAAAGTGCCAGTACATCGTCACGTTGGAAACCGCAATCCACCCGCCCCCTTCTCCGCGCGCCGCAGCCCGTGAGCCGCGGAACAGGATCGTGAGCAGCATCAGCACACCCACGAATACGTGCGCACCGTGGAAGCCGGTGATCGTGTAGAAGAGTGAGCCGTACGCATCAGTTGACGGAGTGATCGTCGTCAGCTTGCGGTGGTATTCGAATCCCTGCAGGATGAGAAAGATCACACCCATCAGCGCGGTGAGACCGATCGCCAGCCGGAGTTGGCTCCAGTTCCCCTTCTCGCCACTGCGCCGTCCCCATTCGAGAACCGCGCTACTGGCGAGCAGTATCGCCGTGTTGACGATCGCGAGCCTGAGATCCGGGTTTCCCCCCGTCGGCCACGGATTGCTGCTCGTGGACGCGAGATAGAAGTAGCTGAAAAGGAGATACGCGAAGAACGATGCTTCGGTCGCAATCACCCAGACCATTCCCCACCATCCCACCGACCGCGTACCGATCCCGTTCACCGGTAGCGCGCCGAACCGCGTCTTCACGCGCTCTCCGACCATCGCATTTGAAGTCGTGGAGAACCAACCGATCACACTCACCACAGCGCCAACGATTGCCGCGACAGCGAGTGCGTTGGACGGAATCAAGAGCGCGAACGCCGTCACCGTCAGCGACAGCGCCAGCAGGAAGGGCCACGGGCTATCGTCCGGCATCTCCATCACCACAGCCGGCTCGCCGTCCAGTGGCGACGTGCCGAACGTCTCGCGCCCGTTGTCCAGCACCGGCCCGCTGCGAAGGACGCTCTTTCCCGTCCCCTCGTTTGGAAGCCTGTCCTCCCAGAGCGGGTGGCGGCTCGCCACGATCGGGATAGTCGCGAAGTTGTACGGCGGCGGCGGTGATGGCACCGACCATTCCAGCGTCCCCGCATCCCACGGATTGTCACCGGCTGGCCGACCGTGACGCCGTGACCGGAACACGTTCACGATGAAGAGCAGCACGCCGAGTGCGAACAGATACGCACCGAGCGTC
>JBPCQO010000178.1:0-6004 GCA_050998035.1 Gemmatimonadaceae bacterium
TGTCTGGCGCGTTTCCGCGCAGGAAGCGATTGAACTCAGCCAGCTTCCCACGCTTGCGCTCCCATCCCATCCACACGCCTTCAGTCGCGTTCCACTTGCGCGCGCGATGCAGCACCAGAAATGGACCGGATGCGTCCCGCTTCTTGTATTTGTCGTTGAGTGCATTGACGCCGGACCTGGCAGCATCAATTATCTGTGCGTCGGTCGGCGTCGTCTCCGTCTTGGCATCCGTCAAGTCGCTCAGGATCGCGAAGTTCAGCTGCGCTTCTGGATTGGCGAGATACTGAACTTCCAGATGCTCCAGCGCTTCACGCACTCCGGCCACCGTGCCGAACAACGTGGGGACCACCACCACCGTGCGCGAGCTGGCCGGAATTCCGTTCTCACGGAAGTCCATCTTGGGAATCAACCGCGGCGGTAGCAGCGCGGTGACCAGCTTGTTCACCACGGCCACTCCCACCTCGCTGGCCGGAATCACGAGCAACAGCACCAACGCGAGCCCCTGTCCCATGGTGGACACGGGCACGATGTTGAAAACGATTGCGATCGCGATCAGTGTGAAGAAAACGATCGACCCGAAGTACACCACATTCGGGTGACGCGTTGCCCAGTGGTACAGCCGTTCGCCAAACTCCGGCTCGTATCCAATCACCGATTCGGTAGTGCTGCGTCCCTGCCCAACCAACCAGTAGCCCACATGCGACAGTCGCGGATCGCCCAGATGCTGGCGCGCGAGCGCCAGAACTTCGTTGGCGACCGACTCCTCGTCGCGCGTGGACTGTTTGGCCAATCGCTCCACCGCGTGCCGGTAGTCATCGCGCGAGGCGAAGGCCATGTCGGCGTACACCTTTGCAGGATCCGTCCTGAGCAGCTTCTCGGTGACGCTCTGCGACTCCACGAACTCGTTCCAGTCCAACCGCCCGATCATGCGCAGGCTCTGGATGCTGTTCGTGATCGTCACCTGCGTGATCGCGATGCGCCTGTTCGAGCGGGTCACCGCCTCCTCAGCGCTCAGTCCATCTTCTGCGATCCACTGCTCCAGCCACACCAGCGGAGTGAAGTTGGTCTGGTAGCTCCGTATCTGCGCCAGAAAGCGCGCGACGAACGTGGGCGAGAGCGGAGGATGATTGTCCACGAAGCTGGACAGCGCGAGCGACAGCGCTTCCGGCGATTTCTGACTCGCGTCTCTCAGACGCGTTGACCAGACGTCCGCTTCCTGCACTTCCGCCAAACGCGCAGCGGCACGGAGCGCCATGCGCCGCACGTTCTCAATGAGCCCCAGGCGCAGCATCGTCGGTATGGCCCACAGCTCGCCGAGCTTGAGCACCGTGACGCGCTGGAACTCGCCGACGACGAGCGAGATGTTGTCCAGGTCGAGCCGCCCTTCCGTGTGCGCGATGAGCTCGATCGCGATCTCGTACACGCGCGGATATCCGGCCAGCTTCCCAGCAGCAAGCTTGGGCAGCTCCTGGTAATACTTACTCGGCAGCGCCACGCGCACTTCGCGCATGTGCTCCTGCACTATGTAGTAGTTGTCCAGCAGCCATTCACCGGCGGAGGAGATGTCCACTCCGTTGGCCGCCGCACCGGCGAGCGCGTGGTGGATCTCGGCCAGCACCTGCCGCGTATCGTCCAACCGGCGCAGTAGCGGCCCGTGGCCGCGCCGCTGTGTTGTGGAAGGACCGACGGCGGCGATCTTCTGCTGTCGCGCAACGGCACGCGCACGCTCAGCCAACCGGTCCACACCGAGCACCTCGCCCCGGATAGGTCCAACAAGGTGCGCAGCGTCGGCGCTCTCGTCCGAACCGGTCCAGTTAAGGAACCGCTTCAGAAGGTTTCGGTCTGTTTTGGGGGGGGTCGCAGTAGCCACGGTGCGAAAGTTAAGAGCGCTACCCCGGCCGCGCTGTCTTCTTGCCTAACGAATTGCCTGAGGAAGTAACCAGCAGATCAGGGACTCGGCGACGAGTCCTCGCTACTATTGCACGTAGTACGCCCTGATTGCCGAGGTCACGACAGAGTCTCGCAGAGGAACGTGCTCCGCGCCGTAGGCAATCATCCCGGCGTCCAGCATTCCGTCCCATTCACGCTTGATGGTGATCACCAGCTGCTCGGCCGTCATTCCACGCTCGCGCGCCTCGGCGGCCATGGCCGTTATGGCCCTGGTGAGCGGATCGCGAGGACCAGACGGGTCGGCGAGGCGCTCCTGAATTGCGGCACGGAACTGCGTCATCGTGGCCTCATCGAGCACGGCACCAATGTAATACAGACGTTTGAAGTCCGCATCAGGAAGCATCCTCGCCGCTAACATTCCGGATTCTTCAGGCTGGTAAGGGCTGCGAAATCGCCACCCCTCTCTAGGCCGCGGCGGCGAGCGGCGCAAGCACGGTCATGTCCGAGTGCGCGGCGCGACACTCTGCGAGCGCGTCGAGCACAGCGGGATCGAATTGCGACCCACGTCCGCGCCAGAGGATCGCGGACGACTCCTCCCAGGGCATTCCAGCGCGATACGGGCGGGCGGCCGTCAGCGCCTCGTACACATCCGCGACGCACAGGATTCGCGCCGTCATGTCGAGCCTGTTCCCACTCAGGTGCCAGGGATAGCCGCTGCCGTCCAGGCGCTCGTGATGCAGCGACGCGGGCCAGGCAAAGTCCCGGAACGCACGCACGTGAGAGAGAATCTCCCATGTGAAGAAAGGATGCCGCTCCACCGACGTCCGCTCATCCGGGTCCAGCTTGCCGGGCTTGTCCAGAATGCTGTTGGATACGCCGAGCTTGCCGATGTCGTGCAGGAGACCAGCACGGTAAGCGCGGCGCTGGCTAGCGAGATCCATCCCCATCTGCCGGGCGATACCGACAGCGTACGCGGCCACGTTGCGTGAGTGGGAGAATGTGTACGGAGACTTGGCGTCGATGATGTCCGCAAATGCCCGCGCAATCACGTCGATATCGTCGTCGGAGACCCAGCGAATGTGTGCCTGTGGCTCTTCCGCGACCACTTCCGTGGCCATATCGCCATGCTGCAGTCTCTCCCACCAGCCGTCGTCCTTACGCCAGGCGAGCATCAGATTGACGAGCGCGGGATCGAACCAGGTGCCACGGCGCTTTTTCGCCATCCGGCGCGCCGCACGCACGCCGTGCTCGCGGTGAAAGACCTCGATGCTCTGCGCCAGGTTGGCGATGCGCGACATAATTGGAATGGACGGACCGGACAGTCCGCCAGGGTGTCCGCGACCGTTCCAGTGCTCATCCAGGTGACGGACGGCTTCCGCGGTGCCCTGGGGGAAGCCCAGCCTGAGCGCGATATCGGCGCCCCGCTCGCAGCGCAGCACCATTATCTCTTGCATGACGTTGTCGCTGCGCGCGATGCCCATGAAATGCCGGAACTTGTCGGCGAGACTGCTTCCAGCAGCGACGACCCTGGCCGTCTGGAACGCCAGCGCGATCCGATTCTGGCGGTCCACCACGCGCATGTGCGGCTTGAGCGTGTGGTCGTCCGTGCCAAAGAGCTGGCATAGCCTGGCCGCGTTGCTGGAGCACCCGGCATCCTTCAGAAGCAGCGCATAGTACAGCGCCGATAGCTGTTCGGTGCTGAGCCCTGCCTCGTGGCCCAGGCGCATCCCTATGAGGCAGCTCCGCATGGTGTGACCGGCGGGCTGTCCATCGGTAAGGTCAAAGGCGCAGGAGAGCGCCGAAATAACCTCGGAGAGAATAATGCGTTCCGACATCGTGAGCCGAAGTGTCGGCGGGGGGCTGAGAAGCTTTATGGGAAGCTTTTTGAGAAGCTTTATCAGTGAGTTTTTGGGCGGATATGCCGATGCTGTTATGGAGATCCGTCAGCTTGCCCGAGCGTCCATCCACGCTCTCGGGCCTTCGCCCAACAGGAACAGCCGATGAACTGGCAGGCAATCGCAGGCTTCGCAGTTGACCATCCAGTGTTCTGCATCGTCTTACCTTCTCTTATAGGTATGCAGATCGCGCTCGTATTCGTCGCGTTTCGCACGTGCAGCTGCGAGCAGTGCGGCAAGCCGTTCGGCGTATGGCGGTGCCGTGACCAGGTGCTGGAGCTGTGCTACGGCTGTTACAAGGCGCGGCTGTCGCAGCGCACCAAGCGGGCGGCGCAACTGCGTACACGCGAGACGGTCAGCAGCCCGGCAGCAGCGCGTGAGCGACTCGTAAGCAACTCGTAAGCAACTCGTAAGCAACTCGTCAACGGCGCTGTGAGTGGTGATGTCAGTGGTAGTGTAGAAGGTTGCGGCCGACTGCGACTGAACAACTGGAGCGACTAGTTTGATGTGAACTAGCCGCTCAGTCCGTTCAGCTCATCCAGCAGAGCCTCTTTCATTGGCTGCCATTCCCGCCGCACCCCCAGAGGCCCAATCATCACGCCTCTGGATTTCGTATCTCGCCCTCGGCGTGGGCGTATTCTGCATAGCGTGGTCCGCTCTCTTCGTCCGCTGGGCGGGAGTTTCAGGACCCGCGTCGGCGTTCTACCGCGTGCTCACCGCCACCGCTGTACTCGTGCCATGTCGGCTCTGGCGCGGAGGAAGACAGCCGTTGACTCGCCGAGTGGTTTTGCTGGCGGCGGCCGCGGGTGCATTCTTCGCCTGTGACCTGGCGCTCTTCAACAGTTCGGTGCTGAGTACATCGGCTGCGACCGCAACACTGCTCGGCAATAACGCGCCGGTATTGGTGGGACTGGGTAGCTGGTTCATCTTCCACAATCGTCAGCGTCCGGTGTTCTGGATTGGGCTGGCCCTGGCGCTCATCGGGAGCAGTACAATTGTCGGCGGTGATCTACTGGGCCGTTCCGCACTGGGATCCGGCGACGCCATGGCGATCGGTGCATCCGTTTTCTTCGCGATGTACCTGCTCACCACTGAGCGAGTGCGATCGGGCATGGACACGCTCACGCTGACCACTCTGGCCGTGAGTGCGAGTACAGTGATGTTACTCGTGATCTGCCTGGTGCTCCGGGTTCCACTGCACGGCTACGCCGCGCACGCCTGGCTCGACCTTGTCGGACTCGGGCTCGTCTCCCAGGTTGGCGGTTATCTAGCGATCACGTACGCTCTCGGGCATCTACCGGCCACCGTCACATCGGTGGGGCTGCTGGGACAGGCACCGCTGACGGCGGTGCTTGCGATACCACTTCTGGGAGAGCCGCTGGTCGCGACACAGGCGATTGGTGGCGCGCTGGTGCTCGCGGGGATCTACGTGGTTAATCGACGGCCACAGCCGTGACGTGACAGATGCACTTCGCTCTTGACGAAATGGCAACATAGCCACAGTTTTATAGCTATAGCCATACCTCAATGGCCAGTAATTCCTTTGGATATACAAATGACTCGCACACACAACCGCGTAGCAAGCTCCCCGGCGCCCTCCACCGCGCTTGCGGCGCAGTCGGTTATCGAGGTGAAAGCGGGTGTCTTCAAAGACACGTGCCTTCAACTCCTCGACCGCGTGCGCGATGAGGATCTGCATGTAATTGTGACGAAGTACGGAGAGCCTGTAGCCAAAGTCGTCCCGCCCGATGTCCCTGTGCCGAGCGCGTTCGGATTTATGCGGGGAACGGTGCTCGCGCATGGAGACATCATCTCGCCCGACTTCGAGGTGTGGGGCGATCTGGGGTGACGCCTAGACCACTGGCAGGCCGCAATCCGCTGCAGGCGTCGCTCGGAAGCGGCCTTGCACCAAAGGTGTGGCACCCAGCGGATCTTGCAGCTTACGACGGTCCCCTGTTGCTCGATACTCACATCTGGATATGGTACCTTGATGGTGACACGACCCAGTTAGCGCCGGAAACCATCGCATTGCTTGACCGGAGCGGCGGCGCTTCACGGCTCCATGTCTCAGATATCTCCTATTGGGAAGTGGCGGTAAAGTCGGCCAAGCAGAAACTCACGCTTTCCGTCGATGCGGCCGTCTGGCTACACCGATCTGAACGTGCGCCGGCAATCCGTTTCCTCCCGCTGGATCGCGACGTCCTCCTCCTGAGCACACG
>JBPCQO010000241.1:0-5275 GCA_050998035.1 Gemmatimonadaceae bacterium
TCGCGCGTGGGTGGCGCCGCGCAGACGAAGGCGATGAAGAGCGTCGCTGGACGACTGCGCCTGGACCTGGCGCAGTATCGCGAGCTGGAGGCGTTCTCGTCATTCGCATCCGATCTGGACGCAGCGACCAAGAAGCAGCTGGAGCGCGGCGCGCGCACTGTCGAGATCCTGAAGCAGCCACAATATCAACCGATGCCGGTTGAGCAGCAGGTAGTGGTGATCTATGCGGTGACGAACGGCTTTGTGGACGAGGTTCCCGTTGCTGAGATTCGCGATTGGGAGCAGGGTTTCCTCAACTTCGTGCAGGCGCAGTTCCCGCAGGTGCTGGAGCGGTTGCGCGCTGAAAAGGCGATCTCCAAGGAGAA
This sequence comes from Gemmatimonadaceae bacterium, assembly GCA_050998035.1. Lineage (GTDB taxonomy): Bacteria > Gemmatimonadota > Gemmatimonadetes > Gemmatimonadales > Gemmatimonadaceae > Fen-1247. The sequence continues at coordinate 366 of JBPCQO010000241.1, forward strand.
CGAGGGCGATCTGAAGCGTGCGATTGAACAATTCAACCAGACGCGGAAGAAAGGATAGATGCGGTCACCCGGGCAAGACGTTGGGACGATCGGTGGCACCCCATCGAAGTTAGGGGCGACCGGCGGTCGCCCTCTCCGGATGCGACCCCATTCCATTTCGCGCGCCGACGGGCGACCGCCGATCGCCCTTACGGGGCCGTAATCGATGGCCAAAGGACGTGAATTAAAAGGCCGTATCAAATCCGTCGAGAACACGCGCAAGATCACGCGGACGATGGAGATGGTCGCCACATCCAAGATGAAGCGTGCGCAGGATCGCGTGGCGGCTGCGCGCCCCTATGCGCGTGCGCTGAGCGAGGTGCTCTCGGATCTGTACTCACCTGAGTTGGCGGAGCGCTTTCCGCTGCTGCGTCAGCCAACGCACGTGCGGCGTGCAGCGGTGCTTTTGCTGACTTCCAATCGTGGACTCGCTGGCGGTTTCAATGCGAATCTCATCAAGGAAGCCCGCACGCTTTTGAACCAGCTCGAAGCGGACGGTGTGGAAGTGGAACTGCACGCCGTGGGTCGCAAGGGGATCGGTTTCTTCCGCTATCTCGGCCGCACTCTCCTTTCGGCGCGTACGGACATCAGCGACCGTCCCACGGCGGAAGATGCACAAGGATTGGCAAACGGTTTGATCCAGAGCTTCACTGAACGCACGCTGGACGCCGTATACGTTGTGTACGCCAAGTTCAACTCCGCGCTGTCGACGCCACCGGTTGCGGAGCGGGTGCTACCCGTCGCGCCGCCCGAGCGACGTGGCGCGGCGAGGGACTACATTCTCGCGCCGGACGCGGATTCGATTCTGAAGGGATTGTTACCGCTGTACGTGCGCAACTCGGTGTATCGCGCTCTGGTGGAGAACGTCGCCGGCGAACAGAGCGCGCGGCGCACCGCGATGAAGAACGCGACGGACAACGCCAACGACATTATCACCGCGCTCAGACGCACGTACAATCGTGCGCGGCAGGCCCAGATCACGCAGGAGATTGCGGAAATCGTCGGCGGCGCCGCGGCGTTGGAATAACCCCGCGCGTTGACCATCGCGCGATGACGGTGTAGGGGCGACCGGCGGTCGCCCTGTTTGGAATTGAACGACGGCATGAACGGCGCGGCCGTATCCGCGCCCCACAGATAGGGATTTCATAATGGCGACCGCAATAGCAACAGAGCACCACGTCGGCAAGATCATTCAGGTCATCGGACCGGTGATGGACGTTGAATTCGAGCAGGATCACCTTCCCGAGATCTACAACGCGCTTCGCATCGACGGAGTCACGGAAGCTGGTACGCCCATTCACCTTGTCGTCGAAGTGCAGCAGCACATCGGCCGCAATCAGGTTCGTGCGGTCGCGATGTCGTCCACCGACGGCGTCGAGCGCGGCATGGACGTGGTCGATACAGGAGCTGCGATCAGCGTGCCCGTGGGCGTGCCGGCGCTGGGCCGCATTCTGAATGTGCTGGGTGAGCCCATCGACAATGGCCCGGAGATTCCAGCGGACGCACTGCGTTGGCCGATCCACCGCGCTGCTCCGCACTTCGCGGATCTGGAGTCGAAGACCGAAGTGTTCGAGACTGGGATCAAGGTCATCGATCTCATCGCCCCGTTCGTGAAGGGTGGTAAGATCGGACTGTTCGGCGGTGCAGGCGTGGGCAAGACTGTAGTGATTCAGGAACTCATCAACAACGTGCAGAAGGGGCACGGTGGCCGGTCGGTGTTCTGCGGCGTTGGTGAGCGCACGCGCGAAGGCAACGATCTGTACAGCGAGTTCAAGGAAGCTGGGATTCTAGATTCCGTGGCGCTGGTATACGGCCAGATGAACGAACCGCCGGGAGCGCGGTTGCGCGTCGGTCTTTCGGGGCTGACGGTGGCTGAGTATTTCCGCGATGTCGAGCATCAGGACGTGCTGTTGTTCATCGATAACATCTTCCGCTTCACGCAGGCCGGCTCGGAAGTGTCAGCGCTGCTCGGGCGCATGCCGAGCGCGGTGGGTTATCAGCCGACGCTGGCCACTGAGATGGGCGAGTTGCAGGAGCGCATCACGTCCACGCGTGACGGATCCATCACATCGGTGCAGGCCATCTACGTGCCGGCCGACGACATCACCGATCCGGCGCCTGCCACCGCGTTCGCTCACCTTGATGCCACGGTCGTGTTGTCACGCGCCATTACGGAGCTGGGCATCTATCCAGCCGTGGATCCGCTTGCGTCGTCGTCGCGAATCCTCGATCCGCAGTTCATCGGGGAGCGCCACTATAAGGTTGCGACCGCGGTGCAGCGAATTCTGCAGCGCTATCGTGAGTTGCAGGACATCATCGCCATTCTCGGAATGGACGAGCTGTCGGAAGAGGACAAGCTGGTGGTCGGACGCGCTCGCCGCATTCAGCGCTTCATGTCGCAGCCGTTTGCGGTGGCCGAGCAGTTCACAGGAATTCCAGGGCAGTACGTGAAGCTGGAGGATACCATTTCGTCGTTCGAGCGGCTCGTGTCGGGCGAGTTCGATCAGTACCCGGAGCAGGCGTTCTTCATGGCCGGAAGTGCGGATGATGTTGTCGCGAACGCCAACAAGTTCAAGGCATAGCGGTGTTACACGTTTCGGTGATATCTCCGGAGCGAGTGCTGTTTGAGGGCGAGACGGACTCCGTTGTGGCGCCAGCGTTCGACGGTGAGGTGGGAGTACTTACCGGCCACGCGGCGATGGTGACGTTGCTCGGGAGCGGTGAACTGCGGCTTGGTAGTCCCGTAGCGCATCGCTTCCATGTGGAAGGCGGCTTTTTACAGGTCGCCGACAATCAGGTCAGGGTGGTTACGGAGCGGGCTGAAGCAACGTAGATGGCCCGAATGTATTCGTGATGTATTCGTATTGGTAAGTAGCACGGAGGTGACCGAGAAACCGGTCACCTCCGTGCTTTCTCGTTCTTGCCTGCTGAGCGGCGTGACCGTACGTTTCGCGGGCTGGATATGGCCCGGGTCGTTGACGAGTCCCTATCACTGCGTTGTAACCATAACGGGGGGAAGCAATGATACGTTGGTTGTCTTTGGAGAGGGCGGCAGTCGTCGCCATGGTGGCACTGCCAGCGGCCGCTGCGGCGCAGCAGGGCGCCGTGGTGACTGGCCGCGTCACCGATCAGTCGAGCGGGAGGGGCATTCCCGACGCACGGGTGACGATTGTGGGCACGGCACTCGTTACCGGCACGGACGCGAACGGAGCGTTCACGCTACGTAACGTTCCGACGGGCACCCAGACGGTGCGCGCGGTGCGCATAGGATTTGTGGAGCAGAAGCAGACGGTGCAGGTAACGGGCGGTACACCGGTGAATGTTCTGTTCACCGTGGTACCTGCGGCGATTCAGCTGCAGCAGGTCGTCACGACTGCGACCGGTGTGCAGCGGCGCGTCGAGGTTGGAAACTCGATCGGTGAGATCAAGGCGGCGCAGATCGTTGAGACTGCACCAGTGACGAGCATGGGCGACCTGCTGACTGCAAGGACGCCGGGTGTCCAGGTCCTGGGCGGAACGATGACTGGTGCTGGGCCACGCGTGCGCATCCGTGGTAGCAACAGCCTTTCGCTCAACAACGATCCGATCTACATCATCGATGGCGTTCGCATGACTTCGTCGTCAGCGTCCGGATCGCTCGGGATTGGCGGTACGACGTTGAGCCGCGTCAGCGACATCAACCCGGACGAGATCGAGAACATCGAGGTTGTGCGCGGTCCTTCCGCTGCGACGCTGTACGGGACCGATGCCGCCAATGGCGTCATTCTCATCACCACCAAGCGCGGCCGGGCGGGACGGACCGCAGTGACCTTCCTGGTCGAAAACGGCGCGGTCCTGGATAAGAACAACTATCCGACGGCGTATAGCCTGACGTACGGTGGTCTGCAGGCCAACGGCCTGTACGGTGAATGCACACTGACGCAGGTGTCGACCAACACCTGTATCAATCCGGCAACGAAGCTTCCGTTTACTGCTGCTGATCTCACGCTGCGGTCGTTCAATCCTTACAACGATCCACAGACCACGCCCGACGGAATAGGCCGGCGTCAGAAGTACGGCGTGCAGGCATCGGGCGGATCCGAGGCCCTTCGGTTCTTCACATCGTTGGAGTCGGAGCACGAGCGCTCGCCGCTTCAGGTTGCTGCTTTCGACGTCGCGCGCCTTAACGCGACTACTGGCATTCCGGCGGACCAGTTCAACCCCAACGCGATTCGTCGCATCTCGTCACGCGCCAATCTGACGGCCAAGTTCAGCCCGCAGTTCAATATTGCGCTGTCCGCTGGGTACATCAACTCGCTGCAGAGCCTGCCGCAGACTGATAACAACACCACGGGATTAGCCTCCAGTGCATACGGCGGCCCCGGGTACAAGACAAATACCACGTCAACCGGCATCCCGCTGTTCGGGTACCGTGCATTCACCCCGGGCGACATCTTCCAGGAAGTCTTCCAGCAGGGCGTGAACAGATTCCTGGGTAACACTACGGGCACCTGGACGCCATTCTCGTGGTTTTCGTCGCAGGCAATCGCCGGTATCGACTACTCCAACATCGTGGAGACCGACCTGTGCCGTCGCGGGCAATGCTCTGATTTCGGCACCACGCGTCTTGGCTTCAAGAACGATTTCCGCACGAGCCAGGCTTCGTACAATGCGAAGAGCATCAACACGGCAAACTTCCGTCCGGCGTCGTTCCTGACTTCAAAGTCGACCTTTGCGGCCGAGTATCTGTACCAGCTCACGGATGAGAACGGAGCATCTGCCTCCACTCTTGCGCCTGGAACGGTGACGGTAAACTCTGGCGCAGTGCCAAGCGTTGATGAGCAGACATCACTTGCCCGCACGCTGGGTTTGGCGGTCGAGCAACAGTTCGG